>JBEKKG010000292.1:0-8282 GCA_050010835.1 Planctomycetota bacterium | reverse complement strand
GTTCCTTGGCCATGCCCCAGCGGTCGTTCATGAAGAATGCGCGCACGCAGTGTTCCGGCTTCTCGGCTTGGCTCAGCCGCCCGCAGCCTTCCATGTTAGATTGGCCGCCGAGAATCCACACGTCGCCGACCAGCACATCTTTGACGGCGAGGCGCTCAAGCACCTGCCCCTTCGGGTCTTCAATGCGCAGTTCCACGCGGTATGGCCCGCCGGTGGGCAGCCCGCGCAAGACGCCCTTGAACTTGCCGCGCTGCGCCCGTCCGGCCACGGAACCGTTCGGATCCCGATAACCCTTGGCGCGCCGGCCGCCTTGCGACACGCGCGCCTTCAGCACGCCCGAAGCCGCGCATTCGCCCTCAAATTCAGCCTGGCTGACGTTGTGGGCGTTGCGTTGCAGCACCATGTGGTCGAAAAGTCCCTGCGTGGTTCTCATCAATCAGTTCTCCCGAGTTTGAGTGTCGCCAGGCGCTTGATATACGCGAAGCGTGAGGGCCAGGCAACCGAGAACCAGCAGCGCCGCTCCGAGGGCCACGAGCGCGCCGGCGTAGCCGCCGGTCGCCTCCTTGACGTAGCCCACGGTGGCGGAGCCGGCGGAACCGCCAAGGTTGCCCACGGAATTGATCCAGGCGATGCCGCCCGCAGCCGCCGTCCCGCTCAACGATGCCGTGGCCAAGGCCCAGAAAGGTCCGATCATCGCTTTAATCCCGGCGAACGCCACCGCCAGCGCCGCCAGGGCCAGCATCGGGCTCCAACTCCCGGCGAGCGCGCTGGCCACAAACCCCGCGGCCCCCGCGAACGCCGCCAGGGCCACGTGCCAGCGGCGTTCGCCGGTCCGGTCGGAATGCCGTCCGGCCAGGACCATGCACACGGCGGCCACCAGGTAAGGAATGGCATTGACCAAACCCACTTGAAAGTCATTCAACTTGGAGAAGCCTTTGATGATCTGCGGCATCCACATTTCGTAGCCGTAGCCACTGACGTTGAGCAAGAAATACAGCAGACACAAGAGCCACACGCGGCCGCTGGTGAAGACTTCGCGCAAGCGGTGCGGGCTGGCGGCCTGCGGGGCGGCCTGGTCCCGCGCCAACTCGGCCCCGAGCCATTCCTTTTCCGCCGGGGAAAGCCAGCGCACCTGCTGCGGCTTGTCGGGCAGCACTGCGAGAACGACAAAACCAATGAGCACCGCGGGCAAGCCTTCGAGGAGGAAGAGCCACTGCCAGCCTGCCCACCCGCAGACCCCATCGAGCCCCAACAAACTGCCCGCAATGGGCGAGTTGAAAACGCCGGCCAATGTCCCGGCGGTGGCAAAGAGCGCCACCGTCCGCGCCCGGTCCCGCTCGCGGAACCAGTACGTCAGGAACAAGATCACGCCGGGGAAGAAGCCGGCCTCCGCCGCGCCCAGCAGGAAGCGCAGGACGTAGAAATCAACCGGAGTCTTGATGAACAGCATGGCGGACGAGACGAAGCCCCAGACGACCATGATGCGCGCGATCCACAGCCGCGCCCCGATGCGGTGCAGGATCAGGTTGCTGGGCACTTCAAAGATGAAGTACCCGATAAAGAACATCCCGGAGCCCAACCAGTAGATCCCGCTGTACTTCTTCTCGTCTACATGGAAGGCCGCCTGAAGCTGCAACCCGGCAAAGCCCACGTTGATGCGGTCCACGTAGGCGATGATGTAGCAGAGGAACAGGAGCGGGACCAGCCGCCACGTCACTTTCGAGACAACGGCGTGTGCGCGCTCCGTGGAGTCATCCATGTGCTACAGTTCCCCTTCCGCGTCGCCTGCCAGGACAAGTGCCTCGGCCCACGCCGGCGCCAGCAACGGAATTGCGTTCTTCACTCTTTCTCCCTCTGCCCTCTTTACCACAGAGGGCACAGAGACGACAGAGAACATGGATAGAACAACAAAATCCAGAGAAGCAGGGTGGGACGGAGCCCTGCGCCAAATCGCAAAATGGCAAAGATGCGTTGTTGTCCCCTTGAATACTATAGCTATTTCTGAACACCGCCTGGGGGCAAGACCATTTCTATTACTCCGGAATTCAATGTTTCATTCCAGTAAAACGGGGTCAGATAACCGTAGCCGGCCTGGTTGCTGGTTGTATTCAGCGGATCTTGTGGATTCTGGTCCTTGACCGGCCCAAGGACAGTAGTGGTATTGGGTACAAATACTTTTATCCCGTCGGACGTACGAGCGTGCAGGAACAATCCAGATATTTGACCACTTATTGAGCCGTCTTGAGCGTATGTATTACCAGTTTGGAGCGCGACTTTTCCAAACGAGATATATTGGAGCGGGAGGTCTTGCTCTTCGCCATGTGGGCCGGTTTCAAGATATGAGGCGACAACCCCACCGGCCTGCCAGTGCACAGCGCGATTAAGCAGCGCCACCTGCGCGTTAGGCACCACAATTATCGGTTTATATGTGTCTGCCGTCTTCTTGGCGACCGCCGAGGACTCCAAGAGAGCCTGGTTGAATTCCAGCGCCGTCAGGAATCCAGGGCCTTGATGACCCGCGAGCTTGGTTATCATGTCGTCAACCAAGGCGAATGTATAGACGCCCCCGGGGCTGTGAAACGAGTCAAAGCCGGCACTGGAATTGTTCGCATCTGCTGCGGTAAAGACGTTCACCATGTATTCGGGCCTGTTGGAGAAAAGCGTTACCAGGGGATTGATGGCGCCGCCTGAAAAGCAAGTATCCAGAATGATGTCTATGTTGCAGGGCTTGACGTTGTCAGTCCCAGGCTGGCCTTTCCTGCTGTCATGAATCAGATACGTGCCTAGATTCGCCATGTCCTCCGCAAAAGTCCCGCCCTCCGCGCCCTTCTGATCGAATTTGAAGTTCCGTGTGGGTGTAGTGGGCTCCAGGCCGTGGCAAGTGATGTACAAAAGAAAGAGGTCGTCGGACGCTAGGTTTCCTGCGACTGTTTGGATCGTACTAATCAACTTCGCTGTTGTAGTTTCAGGAGCCTTCAATACTGTGACCATATTGAAGTCGGCGCTGCCCGCAAGAAACAGTTCCATCCTGTCCACATTGGCTCTGAACATTTCCTCATTCCCGGCATCATAAAGGACCGCGACTTTCTTGCCGAGCGGGCCCCGTTTTCCAGCAGGAATGCCTCGCGTAGCGCGGCGCGGGGCTGAAGCGGCGGCCGCGCCAGCCGGCAACGCAGCCGGCAGAAGCGGTTGATAGGGCGGGGCGAAGCGGTCGGGCGTGCGAGCCCGTTCGACACTGTCGCCGTACAACGCCTGAGTGTTGAGCAGCGGCCACCATTGGGCGTTTTCGCTGGTCAGAGTTCCGGTGGCCGCGTCCACCAGCACGTATTGCACAGGATGTGCAAACATGAAGCTTGGAGCTAAGTCTATAAAGAAGAACCAACTGGCTGAAGCTACGTTGAGCGTCAGGGTGGAATCTGGCATGGCAGGACCGACCACGTCTCCAGGCGCCAGCATGTCCTGGGGCGCATACGCGGCAAAGCTGGTGCCTGCCAGCGCGGCCAGCACAGCCGTGGTGACTTTCGCAATCGCCTGGTCGCGCGTCAGCAGCACGGGGGCGGGCGCGCCCTTGACGGCCTTCAGCGCGGAAATCGTGCCGCTGTCCTTCTTCTTCGACAACGTAAAATCCACCGCCAGCGGGGGATTCATCTCATAGGGCACGCCGGCGAGTTCCATGAGGACCTGGATATTGCGGGTGAGCGACTTCTTCTTTTCCTCGCCGGGGAGCAATTGCGGCAGGATGCCTTCGGTATCGAAGCCCGCCGCGGACATGCCCGCCATGCTCAGCGCCACGTTCACCGTGGCCTGGTTGGCCGGCGGCGCCGGCTTGGAGCCTTTAGCTTTCTTGACGGCGGTTTTCGCCGGGTACTTGATGCTCAAGGCACTGATCCGGCCCAGGGCGCTCTTGGACTTCGCCCGGCCCTTGGAACTCACAGTCACACGGTCCACAATGTTGCCGATGCCGATCCAGAACTCCTGGTCCACGGCATGATTGAAGCCGTCCGGAAGAATGATCGTACCCGTGAATGCGACTGTGTCCTTGGCGTGTGCCTTGGGGCCGAAGGCAAACTTCCCTTTGATCGCGCTCCAGCCAATCTGATTGGTGCTGGGCGGCAGGATGCCCTCCAGCGCCGGAGCGTCCTGCGCTTCGCGCGCGCCGATGGCCAAGGTCTTGCGCGCCTTGCCCTGTGCGGCGCCCGTTGCCGGCAAAGTCGCAACGCTGGTGGCCACGTAAAGCCCGTGCGCAAAAAACTGCTTGAGAAAGCGCGTGCCGGGCAGCGAGTCGTTGGCCACGCCAAAGGCCGTGCTCACAGTGAAGGCGGAGGCGTTCGCGGCGTTGAGTAGGACTTGCAGATCCAGGATGCCGCCGTTGCTATCCAGCACGCGAATGGCCATGCCATTGAGCGGGTTCTTGTCGGACTGGCCGAACTCCGAGATGCTGAACATACCATCCCCGCCCGAGGGCGGCGCCAGGACGTTAATCGGCGGCGGACTGGCCTGGACGCTCAATGTGCCGTCGCTGACAGTCAAAGTAGCCGTGTATGTGCCCGCATTCGCATAGTTATGCAGCGCCAGGTTGCCGTCATCCGTGGAACCGTCGCCAAAATCCCAGGTATAAGTGAGGGGATTCTGGATAGCGTCGCTGGCGTCGGCGTAAAAAGTAACCACATCGTCAGTCGCGACCGTGGTGGCCGGTTGGTCGCCAACTGTAGCGGTGCACTCATTGATCACCGGAGCGACTTCGGTGGCCGGGACAATGGTCAGCGTGAGCATGGCACTGGTTGTCTCAGCGGCAGCCGGGTAATAAGAGGCAATGAGGGAGACATTGAAGATGCCGGCGACTGTGGGTGTTCCCGAAATCGTGCTGATTAAGTCGAATGTCAAGCCATCCGGCAGGCTGCTCACGTAGATTCCTCCGCCAGTGGTGTCTCCTGAGGTTGTCACGGTGTAGGTGAACGGGCTCAAACACGTCCCCGTCGCCGTCAGGGGGCTGGTAATCGCCGGCCTTGGGGAAACGGGCGCGAGGATGTTAATGTTCAGCGCAGACACGGCGGTTCCAGTGGCGTTGCCTGCCGTCACCGTAACCAGGAACGTATCCGCTCTGGTAGTGGGCACACCTGAGATCAGGCCCGAGCCGGCATCCACGCTCAAACCGGGCGGCAAGCCTGTCGCGCCATACACCGTAGGCGCAGGCGTTGCTACAAGCTGAAAGACAAAAGAATCCCCGAGGGTGCCGGTCGCGGAGTTCTCGCTGGTGATGATGGGCGTTCCCGGCGCGCCGTAGATGATGAGTGTCAGACTGTCCCGGCCCGGGCCATTGGCACTCTGGGCCGTGGCATAGACGTGAAACGTGCCACTGGCCGTGGGCGTGCCGGAGAGGACGCCGCTGGCGGCATCCAGGGCTAACCCTGGCGGCAGCCCCACCGCAGTGTAGCCGGTCGGGTTATTGTTGGCGATGAGAGTAATGCCGAAAACCGCACCCACCGTTCCGCTGGCGGAATGCGGGTCAATTATTTCAGCCACCCCGCTGGTGGCAACCATTTGGTTGATGACGATGGCCTCGGGGATCGGCAGGCTCACCATCCGGACAACGTTATTGCCGGAGTCAACGATGTAAAGGCTCCCGTGGCTGTCAAGACAAAGGCCATTCGGTTGTGTGAGCCAAGCCGAAGTCGGAGGGCCGCCATCCCCGGCAAAGCCGGCGCCCGGGGTATTCTGGCCGTAGTCTTTGGCGCTGCCGGCAACTGTGGATACCGTGCCTGCGGCGGCGCTGACCTTGCGGACAAGAGCGACATTACCAGCCGTGTAATAAACATCGCCGTTGGGCGCGACTGCAATATCAAGCAGAGCGTCAGCATCGAAGGTGGGGTCCATAGTACTGGTGTGAGGTCTCGTCAGCGCTGTCGTTAGCGCTGGAGAACCGTCGGGCGAGAAGGGATTGAAGGCTGGCGTGATGTAAAAACAATCCACGCCCGCAATCGGCGTGAAACTGTTGGGACTCATTGTCCCAACCATTTGGTGATAGTAACCGTAAAGGCCACCCGCTGGGGACAGGAAAACAAGGCTAGTAGCGACCGAATCTGAATAGGGAGGTGTCTGAGGTACCTGATACACTCCCTGGGGAAATCCAGAGATAAGACCTCCGCTAACCATTTGCAATTGTCCGTAGTCTGGGTTGGGGGGAGTGTTTGGGGAAGTGTAATAAGGGCCAATGTAGACCTCGCTAACGAAGTAAAAAACACCGGCGCTATTAGCGGCCAAAGAAGTTGCCCTGCCGATGTTCGCTGCCGGCTGAAGGTAGGCAGACGTGGCCGGGCCGCCATTGTCTACGCCGCTGGTGTTCGTCTGAGGGCCGGCAATGCCCGCTACAGTTGTGATGATGCCGGTCTTCGCATCCACCCGGCGCACCCGGGTTGCATAGAAGCCGCCCGTAGCACTGAGGGGCACCAAATCGTTGAGGTAAAGGTTCCCCTGGCCATCCAGGGCGATATCTGAGAGCGTAATGCCGGAATCGGTTGCCAGCCCGCCATCTACAGCAGAATTGTAGGTATAGCCGTTGCCTGCGACCGTGGTGATGATTCCCGTGGCGGCATCCACTCTCCGGACTCTGGATCGCTGATAACCGTCATTCCCATCAAGTATGTAAAGGTTGTCGTTGGCGTCCACGCGCAGGTGTGTCGGTTGCGTAAGGTTCGCGGAGGTAGCAGGGCCGAAATCGCCCGAGAAACCACCGTTAGTAACACTGTAGCCCGTGGAGCCCTCAGCAGGCGCAACACCGGCCACCGTGTGGATGACCAAGTCCGCCGCAGCCGCAGGGAAGACTGTGGTCAGAGCGATTATCAAAAACGCACACAGGAATGCGCCGAGGCGCCTAAAGATGGTGCTCATTGACCTGAACTCCGATCCGCGCAAAAGCGCATGGATGCTCTCAATGACGAATTCTCAAGTCATGGCTTTAAGACGAGCATCTGGAGCCAGGTTTATGTAGTTCTCCAGTTGCTATAGCCTTAGCTGGCGGGTTAGCGCGCACCCCCGGTAAAACCACGCATACCTTGAACTACTATAGCATAGGAAGTAATATAAGTCAACTATTTGATTTGGAAAATCGGAACATCGTGAACAGAATACTGCGTCTGGTTATCGCTGGGGAGAATGGGAACAATGGGAAGAATACGAACGATGGAACTGCGCCCTCATTCCACTGTCGCGCTCGCCTTCTTGACCGCCACCTCGGCCTTGCCTGTAGACGAGAAGCGTATCGGCACGAGGCGCCAGCCGTTCAGGTCGCGCTCCACGCCGCCGCAAACACTCTCGCGCCACGCGAGGTACTTCCCAATCGCCGCGGCCCAGGGCACAGCCGCGGCTGCGCCGGGCTGGCACTCCGCCGCAACGCTTCCGTTTGCGCCCACATCAATCTGCACCGATGCTTGGCCGGTGACAGTTAGCTCTACGACCGCCTCCTTGACCGCCCCGGTCGGCGGCAGGCGCAGGACGAACACGGGGCCGGGCGCGGCCTTTGCAGGATCGAGCGCCTGGGTCCACGCGTCTTTCCAGATCGGCGTCCTGTTCTCCAGCGCCTCCCATCCGCCCTGCCAGATCACGACTCGCGCACCTTCCAGCAAGGCCTCGCGGCCTGAGAGCCAGCGCGCGAGCCGGGCCGCGTCAGGCGTGCGGATTGGCCCGGCTGGCTGGGCCACAGCGAGCGCAGAGAGCAAGTCCTTCTGCCAGGCGGCTGCACAGCCCCAACTGCTGCCGGCGCCGTCAGGCGTGGTGCGGCACAACACCAGGCTGCCCTGGCCGAGGCGGGCGCGCACGACTTCGCCGTCCCCTGACAGGGCCTCCCAGGCCGCCTTGGCCAAGGCCGTGGCCACAGCCTCGATCTGGCTGCCGGCGGGACGCCGGCGCTCCCAATTTGGCCAGGCGCGCAGGCCTGTGGCCGGATCGAGTCCCAAATCCTCGCCCACAAGGACCAGATTCGCGCCGGCTTCCACAGCTTTGCGGAGGGCCTCGGCATGCTGCGTCCAGTCCACGCCGGCCAGATCGCGGAAGAGGTCGTGCCGCGTGCCGGGGAAGAAGCAGTAGTGCGCTCCGAGCCATTGCTTGGCGAGCCAGTTCTCAGTCGAGTGGTCCTTGCGGTAGACGTCCGCGAGTTGGCTGAGCCTGGCAATGAAAGCGGACTCCGGCAGGCGCTCCGGTTCCCATTGCTCGGAAGGCCAGCCCCAAGGACGGAAGGCAGGGGCTTTCTCCGCGGCGGCGGAGGCCTTGACATCGAGCGCTGCTTC
>JBEKKG010000291.1:0-8333 GCA_050010835.1 Planctomycetota bacterium | reverse complement strand
CGGCCGGACTTTTTGACTTCCTCCGCCAACTGCTTGATCAATTCAAACTGCCGCCAGTGCGTGACGGGCTTCTCGCAGTAGACGTCCTTGCCGGCCTTGAGGGCGTCGAGCGCCTGGTAAGCATGATGGTGGTCCGGCGTCGCGATGGCGACCACGTCCACATTGGGGTCCTTCAGCAGTTCGCGGTGGTCTGTGAACACTTTCGCCTTGTGAGGGTCAGCGCTCTTCTGCGCACGCGGCTTGTAACTGTCGCAGACCGCCACGATGTCCACGGGCATCTTCTGCTGGTCGCGCAGGTAGGCCACGGCGCCCAGATGTGCCTGCTGCCGTCCGCCCGCGCCGATGAAGCCGACGCCCAAGCGGTCATTCGCGCCGAAGACGCGCCCCGGCAAAACACTGGCCGCCAAGGCGCCCGCCGCGACGGCGGTCGTCTGGCCGAGGAAACCTCTGCGGGTTGCAACTGGTGCGTCAGACATGATGGACCTCCTATTTGGCCTTCGCGTAACTGTTCAGTCCGAGCCGCGACCGTAAGGGAGCGGACATTGCCGCTTGCTTACGCGCGCGGCTCGGACTCAACGTTTCCAAAATCCCTATTTGGCCTTTTCCAGTTCCAGCCAGCGGTGGTAGAGCTTCTCAATCTCCTCCGCCTTGACTTTGCCGTCCCAAACCGCCACGCCGTAGCACAAGGCGAGCGGCTGGCCGGCCTTGACTGCCAGCGGCTCCTTGTGCAGGGCCAGTGTGGCGGACAGGTACGCAAAAGGCGTGGACATGGTGAACCAAGAGACCTTGCGCGCGTTCTGCGGATGATCGAACATGGCCACCGTCACGGGCTTGCCGTCCGCTTCAGCGGCGTAGGCGCACCACGCCGGCCCCGTCAAGCGCTCCTCCGCTCGCACCGCCTCGCCATTGGCCTGCCCCGCGGCAGCGAAGAACTCGCCGATCTTGTCCATGCTCGCCAGGAAACGGATGCCCAGGCCGTAGTAGTTGGCGCCCGTGAGCTTCACTTCCGGGCGTCCCTCAGCCGCCGCAAGCGCCGTGCGCCAGGTCAGCAGGGACGCGGCCAAATCCGCGCCGCGGTACGCGTCAACCCGGCGGACTTCCTGAAGCACTGCCTTTGCCTCGGGCCCGATCCAGTCAAGCTGTTCGGTGAATGTCGCCACCGCCAGGCCGTCCTTGGCCACAGTCTTAACGTCCGAGAAGGACTTGTGCAGCTCTTTGCCGTCTTTCGGCTTCTCCTCCCAGAACGTGGTCCCCTCCGCCCCAATGGCGAACATGAGACCGTGGTGATGTTTATGGTCGGCAACCTGATCGCGGGCGACGTTGACTCCGTTCGGCGACAGCACTTGCCGCGCATAAGGCTTGAACGGCACCTGGTCGAAGCAGTACTCCAAGACGAGCCGCTCGCCGTCCTTGACTGTGATCGCCTCAGCGCCGGTGTTGATCTGAAGCTGGCTCTCGGCGCCCCCGACGCATGCAGCGCCAAGGGCAACCAGGCAGAACACGGCCGGCGCCGCGCCGCAGGCGAAGACACTCATGGTCATACCCCCGAAGAATGTGTTGCGCATCACCGGCTCCTCTTAAGTTGGGTCCGCAGAGTTGCATACACCGCAACACCGCCCAGCGCAAAATTGACTGGCGTTTCGGCACCAAGGACTCCAAAATCAAATTCAATGGACCAAGTCATGTTGCTCGAGGCGGTTCAGACGCCTGTTGCGGACGCGGTGCGCGTGGGTGTCTTGCGGAAGCGCTGCCTGGAACGAAAGGCGCTGGGTTGGCAGGAGACAGCGCTGCTCAGCGCCGCGTCGCTGCGCGGCTCCGAGGGGTTGCCTTGGCCGGTGCGGCGCGGCCTGCTGACGCGGGACCGGCTGGCCGGCGCGCGTTTTGCCGTGGACGAGCACGAGCTGCTCGTAGGCCGCCTGGCCCCGCGCCCCGCGGCAGTCACAGACGCGCAGATCGGGGAGGCCAAGAGATACCTGGCCGGCTTTGTCTGGCCGGGCGGACAAACGGGCCATTGCGAACCCGATTGGCCCACGCTTTTCACACGCGGCATAGAGGGCTTGCGGGACGACATAGGCGCGCGCATGGCCCTGGGAGCGCCGGCGTCCCGCCGGCAGCCGGTAGCCGGCGGGACGCCGGCGCTCCCAGCCTGCCAGTCTTTCCTCTACGCTCTGGACGGCCTCTCTATGCTCGCTGAGCACGCTGCGTGCGCGGCGGAAGAGGCGCTGCCGGGTGCGCCGGACTGGCGCCGCGCAGAGCTGGCCGAAATGGCGGAATCCTGCCGCCGCATCGCGCGCCAGCCGCCGGCGACGTTCCGCGACGCGCTCCAGCTTATGTGGCTGGCGATCCTGGGCCTCTGGCAGGCGGGTGAGGCCTGCCTGGTTGTGCCGGGGCACATTGATCGCACCACGTGGCGTTTCTACAGGCAGGACCTGGACCGCGGCAGCCTGACGCGCGCGCAAGCGCTGCTGCTGATCGAGTCGCTCTATCTGCTCATCAACGAGCTGATTCCAGACGGCCTGGCCATGTCCGTAATGGTGGGCGGGCGCGACGCAGGCGGACGCGATGTGACCAATGAACTGTCTTATCTCTGCCTGGAAGCACTGCGCCGCACGCGGTTGATTTACCCGACTGTCGGAGTGTGCTGGCACGCGGGCACGCCGGCGCCCTTGGCGGACCTGGCGGTGGAGCTTATCAGCCAAGGCTGCTCGACGCCGGCTTTCTTCGGCGACGAGACGATCCAACGGGGCTTGAAAGGGCTGGGTGTGCCGCCGGAAGACGCGTGCAATTACATCAACTCAACCTGCGTCGAGATCACGCCGGTGGGCGGCAGCAACGTCTGGGTGGCGTCGCCTTATTTCTCGCTCTGCAAGACCCTGCTGGAGGAGATTGCGGCCGAGGCCCCTCCCCCTACCCCCTCCCGCGAGGGGAGGGGGGATTTCGCGGCTTTTGTCAAGTGTTACCAGGAGCGGCTGGCGGGGCAGATCGAGTCCGCCGTGGGAGAGCAGAACAGCCTGCGGCGCCAGCGCCGGGAGCATGGCGGCAAGCCGCTGCAAAGCGTGCTGACCCGCGATTGCATTGCGCGCGGGAGGGACATTGACAACGGCGGCGCCAGATACAACTGGGTCGAGTGTTCCTTCGTGGGCCTGGCCAACCTGGCGGATTCATTGCATGTCATCCGCGAAGAAGTCTACGGCTCCCACAGGCTTACTCTCGCCGGGCTGCACAAGATACTGGAAAGCAATTACCGCGGCTGTGAGGCTGAGCGGCAACGGTTCCTCAAGGCATACGCGAAATACGGCAACGACGAGCCGGAAGTTGACGCGCTGGTCGCCGCCACGGTGGGCTTTGTCACGCGCGCTTGCGCACTGCACAAGATGGCTCCGGACGGCAGCGCCTTCGTCCCCGGCGCGTTTTGCTGGATCATGCACGAAAGGCTCGGCCGCGAATGCGGGGCCACGCCCGACGGCAGGCAGGCAGGCTTTCCTTTTGCCGACGGCTGCGGGCCCGCTCAAGGCCGCGAGTCGCGCGGCCCCACCGCGGCCATACTGTCCACGACCTCCTGGGACCCGGCGCCGCTCATCGGCGGCGCGGCGTTGAACCTGAAGTTCAACCGTGCGCTTTTCGACTCCCCCGCCGCCGTCCACAGACTGTGCGACCTGATTGTCACCTTCCTGAAACGCGGCGGTTTCGAGACGCAGATCAACGTGGTGGACCAGGAGACGCTGAAGAAAGCGCGCGTCCATCCGGAGGAATACCGCGACCTGGTCGTGCGCATCGGCGGTTACACGGACTACTTTGTACGCCTTTCGCCTCAGATGCAGGACGAAGTGGTGATGCGCACGGAGTTTCGATAACGGGCCTAATTCACCACAGAGACACAGAGAACGGCAGGATTGGGTTTTCCCAAAGATCCTTCTCTGTGTCTCTGTGTCTCTGTGTCTCTGTGGTGAGTAGTAAAGCTCCGGCGCGCGAAGGCGGGCTATGGAACGGTTTCAACGCGGGGCGGGGCGACGTCTGCTTTCTTTTTCTCGGCCTGCTTCTCAGTTGCGCGCTTGAACAGTTTGTCCTGGATCAGCCGCACGCGCTTGCGCTCCCAGCCGTTGTGTTTCTTCTGTGCCATTCTCATCCCCTTTGCTTGAAAGACTTCGCTCTGTGTGTCTGAAAGAACCCCGGCAACTGCGTGCAGCTTATACGGACAGCGGCCTGCGCACAAGCGGGAATGAGAGGCAGACCAAAGCCTAATACATCTCCGGCCGTTCGTTGAGCGTTTCCGCCAGCAACTCAACCGCCTGGGACAACTCGGCCAGAGCCTCTTTGATCTCGCGCGCTGCCAGCACGGGCCGTTCAAAAGAGCAGGCCTTGTCGGCGTGTCTGCGCACGTTCTCGAGACGTGTGCGCAACAGTCTCTTTGTCTCACACCCGACCACGGGCCTTCCTCCCATAGCCTATACGTGCCAGGAGCCGCAAGGTTCGCAAGGGCTTCCGGGCAGGCAGTTGCAGGGGGCGCAGCCATCGCGTAAGATGACGGGTATGACTCGGCTTTACCTCGACAAGTGCTGCCTGGGCAGAACTCTCGAAGACCCAACGCAAGACCGCGTGAGGTTGGAGGCAGAGGCAATCACCACAATCATGCGGCATGTCGAGGCAGGGGAATTGCTCTGGGTTGGCAGCAATGTCTTAGACGCCGAGAACGAGGCCGATTCGGACGAAGACCGTAAGGCCAAGATTTCAGCGATGTTTGCTCTCTTGGATTCGCATGTTACATTGGATTACGAGGATATGGAGCGTGCGTTGGAACTCAGCGCGCTTGGCTTTGGCCAGTTCGATGCTTACCACGTGGCTGCTGCGGAGAAGGCTTCTTGCGATGTGCTGCTGACAACTGACGACAGGTTCCTCAAGACTGCTCAGAGGAACGCATCGAAACTGAAAGTGAAGGTGTGCAATCCGGTGGATTTTCTCATGTGGAAGATGACGTCATGAAGACCAAGGAACCCAGCCTTTTCGAGATAAACCGCCGCGGACTCAAGGCCCTGGCCAGAGCTCTGGGGCCTGTCGGGTACATTCGCTTCTTGCAGCTACACCAGGTTGGCAAGGGAGATTACACCAAGGAGCGGTACGAATTGCTCAAGCACTGGACGATGGAGGACGTCGCGGCAGCCCTTCGTCCCAAGCGCAAGAAGAAACCTGGCAACAAGGAGTAGACATGGCTGAACCTACCTCACCTCCTCCAGCGGGCACACCGGACCCGCACCAACTCAAGGGCGCGCTGAAGTCCTTCAAGAAGAAGCTGAAGTTGTCGCGCCTGGACAAGGAATCGCGGATAATCGCCGGGCCGCTCAGCAAAGGCTCGCAGTCCGGCATCGTGGCCGTCACGCCGCCCAGCCAATTCCCGCCGGAGATCTGGCAGGAACTGGCCAGGCAGGGCAAGCTCAAGGACGAAGGCGGCGGGACGTACTCGCTGGTTGAATGATGAACGATGAACAAACTGTCTCATCATTCATCGTTCATCGTTCATCGTTCATCGTTCATCATTTAGGGAAGACCCGCATTTCCCACAACGAATAGCCGAACTCCGTGGCGCGTTTCGTGCCGTACATGCGCACCCAGCGGGCTTCAACCGGCGCGAAACGAATCTCCTCGTTCCCGCCCTTGCCCTTGCTGGTCTTATAGACTTCTTTCCACGTCTGGCCGTCGGGCGAGACCTCAATCGCGTACTCTTTGCCGTAGGCGGCTTCCCAGACCAGTTCCACGCGCGCGATGGTTTCGACTTTGCCCAAGTCCACGGCCAGCCACTGCGGGTCGGAGAATTCAGACGACCAGCGCGTGTCCAGCTTTCCGTCCACTGCCGCTTCGGGCTTCGAGGCGCCGTCTATCGCAATGCTCGATGAAGCCTGCGCCGTTTTCCCCACGGCGAGGCCCTCGCGCGCCTTTCGCTCCTCGGCGCTCAGGACCTCGAAATCGCGCAGGCTGCACACCGGCGGGCCGTCGCCTTTGACGAGCGCGGCCTCCAATTGATACGCGCCGGCCTCAGCGGGCGCCGCGCAGTTGAAGACCACGCGCCCCTCGCCCAGCGCCGGCAGTTCCAGCGGGTTCGTTTTCTCCTGGACGGTTTTGCCGTCGCGCAAGAGGCGCAAGCGCACCTGCCCTTGCCAGTCCTGAGCGAGATCGTTGATGACGACGACGGGTATCTCGCGTTCCTGTTTAGGCTCCATTTCGTCCGCCCAGAAGTCAATCATCAGCCCCACGGGTGCGAAGGCCGCGCCCACGTGCTTCTGGAACTCCGGCTCGAACGTCAGCTTCTCCAGATCAATGAAGTCGTCGCTGGTCTGGCCGCCGGGCCGCGAGTAGGTCAGGCTGCAAAAGTGCAGGACACCGAAGCACTTGCGGTGGCAGCGCCAGAATTCCGTCAAGGCCGCCACGTAGCGCGCGCGCAGGCCGCGGCATTTCTCAGGCGTCACGTTGTTGGCGCCCAGCAAGTTCTTATAAACCTGCTGCGTCAAAGTTGTGGGCATACCGTCGCGGTTGATCCACAACCAGCAGTACTCGTTGATGATGATGGGATTGTTGCCCTTGTTGGCACGGGCGTTGCCGCCCGGCGTCGGGTTCACGCCGGCAAGCTGCCGCAACTTGAAGTTAGGGTTGCTGAAGAGATACGGATGCGACTCGAAGCTGTCGCCGGGCTGGTCTTCCGTGCCGTAACCGTTGTCCCAGGGCCGGCCGGAGAGATCGAGCGCGCGGACTTCGTGAATCGCCGCGCCGGTTTCCGGCGTCGAGGTCTCGTTCTGTGCGTCCCAGAGCACCACGCAAGGATGGTTCCAGCGTTCCTGCATCCAGTCCACGTAGTCCCTGGCAATCTGTTCGTGCTTGAGTGCCGGACGCGACTTGCTCCAACCCGCGCCGCCATACCAGATCGGGTACTCATCCTGAACAAGAAAACCTTCCTCGTCGGCGACACGATACCAGATTTCAGGCGGGAAGCCGATGCAGTAGCGCGCCGAGTTCCAGTGCATGCTCTTGAACTTGCGGATGACGTTGCGCACCCAGTCCTCACGCCACGGCAGATTGCCGCGCTGCGGGTCTTCGAAGAAACGGAAGATGCAGATGTTCGTCCCGCGCAGATAGTACGTCTTGCCGTTCAGCAGCGCGCGTTTGGATTCGGGGTCCAGGCGGAAGCTGCGCATCCCGAAGCGCGTGGTCAGCGCGTCCGCGCCGGTGCCCACGGTGGCTTCATACAGAAAGGGATCCTCGGGCGACCATAGATGGCAGTCAGCCAGGGGAACCTTGACTTCGACCGTCGCTTCCGCGCCGGCCGCCAGGTCGAGCGGGGCTGACTCCGCGGAACCCGCAACCGTGCCTGCCGCTGCGGCGCGCACCTGGATTCTGACTGTCGTCTTGCGTTCCGCGCCTGCATTCTTCACCAGCGCCACCAGGCGCACGGCCTTGGCGTCGAGGTCCGGTACGGCTTGCACGCGCACAATATGCGGCGTGCCCGTGAGGATCAGTTCCACCGCATCGTAGATGCCTGGAATGTAACGGACTTTCTCAAAGTCCCAGCCGTCGGGGAGGTCATCAGGGACGGACTTGCGCGAAGAACCGACGCGAATGAGCAGCTCGTTCTTCTCTTCGCCGGGCTTGAGATGCGGACGCAGATCGAAGTACCCGGGTGTGAAACTCGACAGGTGCTCGCCGACGGGCTGTCCATTCAGGAACACGCGCGTGGTGAATGCGGCCTTGTGGATCTTCAGCAGCGCCACGACTGGGACCGGCCCCCCCAGTGAAAAGGTGCGGCGATACCAGAACGCTTCCCGCAGCGGGTCTGCCTCTTTCACGCCCACGCTCTTGAACGCGGGTTGGGCCATGTCCGCCAGGCCCGGCACGGGGACCTTGCTCTCGAAACGCTCGGGCGCCTTGTCCAGCGTCCCTTCGGCGATCTCCCACTCGCCATCCAAGCTGAGGACTTTGCGCGCCGCCTCCCCGCCCCAAACACAGGAGCTGAGAAGAAGTACAGCAACGAGTAGGATTTGTTCCCCCCTCCCCTTGCGGGAGGGGGTAGGGGGAGGGCCTTTCTGTGCAATCATAGTGTCGCAACCCCAAGCCTAAAGCCTAATGCCTAAAGCCTCACGCCTAATGCCTTACGGCGGCAGGTTCATTCTTTCGCGCAATGAACGGGGGTACAAGTCTCTTTCTGCTGCTCCGATGTCGCCGACCTTTTCGCGATACCAGTTGAACCAGCCGGGCGCCAGCGTGCCGAAATCTTTCGCGGCGATGAGCTTGAGCAGGTCCACGGCCGGGCTGCCGATGTCCGAAGCCACGCCGGAGATTTCCCCTCTGGG
>JBEKKG010000290.1:0-8334 GCA_050010835.1 Planctomycetota bacterium | reverse complement strand
CACTCAGTCCACTCTGTCCATTGTGTCCATAGTGTCCATAAGGTCCATTTCACAAGGTGCTGATTGGTCATGAGACTCCTGGCGAAGCCACTCGATCTGAGTCTGCGCCACACCTTTGCCACGGCGCGGTCTGCATCGGACGTGGCCCACAACGTTCTGCTGCGGCTTCGCGCCGGCGGACTTGAGGGCCTGGGCGAAGCCGCGCCGGTCAGCTATTACGGCCAGTCGCAGGCGACCTGTTTGCGCGCGCTGCGGCGCATGGAGCCGTGCTTGCGCGGGCACGGCCCTTTCGACCTGGAAGCCGTGCTCAACGGATTGCGGGCCAGGTTCCCCAAGGAGCCCAGCGCGGTCGCCGCGGTGGATATTGCGCTCCACGACCTGCTCGGCAAGAAGCTGGGGCTGCCGCTGTGGAAGTATTGGGGGCTGGACCGCGCCCGCACGCCCTGTACTTCCTTCACCATCGGCATCGCCTCGCTCGCAAAAGTCGTGGCGAAAGTTGGCGAGGCGGAGAAGTATCCGCTGCTGAAGATCAAAGTCGGCGTGCCCGGAGATCTGGAGATCCTCCGTGAGGTCCGCCGCCTGGCGCCGCAGAAGATTCTGCGCGTGGACGCCAACTGCGGCTGGACTGTGAAGGAGACAATCCTCAAGGCCAAGGCGCTGGAGAAGCTGGGCGTCGAGTTTATCGAGCAGCCGATTCCGCCGGGCCACAACTCTGGCCTCAGGAAGATCAAGAACTCCATCGGCCTGCCGCTGCTGAGTGACGAATCCAGCCTGGTGCCGGAGGACGTCCCTGCTTTGTGCGGCTGTGTGGACGGCATCAACATCAAACTGGTCAAATGCGGCGGCCTGCGCGCCGCAATGCGGATGCTGCACACCGCCCGCGCCTGCGGGCTGAAGGTCATGCTGGGCTGCATGATCGAATCGTCCGTGCTGGTCAGCGCCGCTGCGCAGCTCGCGCCCCTGGCCGACTACGCGGACCTCGACGGGAACCTGCTCATCGTCAACGACCCGTATCGCGGCGTGAGGATAGACAGCCGGGCGAAGCTCATTCTGCCTGACGCGCCGGGGATTGGGGCGACTGAATGGCCGCCTGAGAAGAACAGAATTGCAAATTGAAAATTGAAAATTGCAAATTGAACATTGCCTGCCAATCAATTTTCAGTTTTCAATTTATAATTTTGTAACCGTTCAGTTTCCGAGCCGCGCGCGTAAGCAAGCGGTAGTGTCCGCTCCCTCACGGTCGCGGCTCGGACTGAACGGTTACATAATTTTCAATTCTGTTGTTGTCCCTTCTTCAGCATCATGCACCCAAAGACCCCGCCCGCTGTGTTGCCGGGGTGGCCCTGGAACTTCACCGTGACCCGCTCTTTGCCCTTGGTCAACTGCTCGGGCAGGGCGCACTCGACGTCGAAGAACTCGCCGGGCTTGCAGTTCTCCAGCGTCTGAGTAGCGACCTTCTCGGTGTCCACGAGCACATCGAATGTCCGCCCGCTGTCGCTGCCCCAGTACGTGCACAGCAGGCTCATCGGCTGGTCCGGCAGCACCTTCAGTTCGTAGCTGAACCAGCCGCCGTCCGGAGCGTGACGCCACTTTCTGCCTTGGTGCGTTCCGGAGCCGTCCCGCTCGCCCTGCCGCTTGTGGTCGGTTTCGGACTGCTGTTCGCCGGGGTGGACCGCGTCCACGATGCGCCGTTCGAGCTCCTTGCGGCGCGCTTCGGCGGCGGCCAGCTCGGCCTGCTTCTTCGCCCATTGTTCCGCGGTATAGAGGTTCCAGTAAACGCTGTAGCGCTGATAGTGCAGGCGATAGAAGGGGACCAGCGACACGTCGCGCGGCTTGCCCAGTCCCTGGGTCTGGAAAGTCAGGGGCTTGCCCGCCACGGGGACGACTTTCGCCAGCAGGTCCTGCGCCTCGCCGAAGAACACGGGCACGTCCGGCGTGGGGACGTGGACGTGGTCGCACTGGCCGCGCGCATGGAACTCGAAGTGCTCCAGTCCTTCCGTGCCGAGTTCTCCCGCCAGCACGAGGGGGCCGTACAGCAGCGCCACGATGTTGGGGCTGTTCGGCAGCGTTTCCAGACGCAAGAACAGCGGCAGCTTGAGTTCCACGGTGTCGCCATCTTTCCATTCGCGTTCGAGAGTGATGTATGAACCGGGGTTCCCTACCACAGGGACTTTCTCGCCGTTGATCGTGACGGCCAGTCCGGGGACCGAGGCCGGCGGGACGCCGGCGCTCCCAGAGGCCGGCGGGAGGCCGGCGGTACGTACCGCGGGCGTCCCGCCCGCCCCTGCCCACGCGGGCCAGCGGACTCTCAATCCCAGCGTAACGGGCTGTCTGCATTTGAAAATCAGTTTCGAGGTGTCCTGCTCCGGGAACTTCGTCTCCTGGCGCACGGCGAGGCCCTTTTCCCGCCAGTTCAACTCGGAAGCGATGAAGAGGTTGACATAGAGCGACTTGCCGTCGTGGTAATAAATGGTGTCGCCGTACTTGGCGTGGTTTTCCATCCCGGTGCCGACGCAGCACCAGAACGAGTTGTCCGGCGTCGAGTAGGTTTTGAAATGGCCCGGCTTCAAGGACATGAGATACACGAACATGCCCTTGTCGGGGTCCTGCGAGGCGAGGATGTGGTTGTAGAGCGCCCGCTCGTAGAAGTCCATGGTTTCAGCGGACGGCTCCCAGCCGAAAAGCCGCCGCGTCAGCTTGAGCATGTTGTAGGTGTTGCAGGTCTCGCAGGTCTCCGGGCTGAGATGCGCCGAGAACTGCTCGATAGGGAAAAAGTGTTCGCCGTCGCTGTGCCCGCCGATCGCATAGGAGCGCTGCAACGCGACGCGCTGCCAGAAGAACTGGGCAATGTCGTGGTAGCGTGTCTCGCCGCTCATCTCGTATTCGCGCGCGGCGCCGATCATCTTGGGAATCTGCGTGTTGGCGTGCAGGCCGTTGAGGCGGTCCTGGCCCAGCGCCAGCGGATCGAAAATGGCTTTGTGGTCGAAGCAGCGCGCCGCGCGCAGATGCTCCGGGTCGCCCGTGACCGCATACAGGTTCGTCAGCACCTCGTTCATCCCGCCGAACTCGTTGCCCAGCGAACGCTGGATCTGCTCCGGTGCCAGCCTGTCCATGCGGAACTTTATCCAACTGGCCATTTTCACCAGGATGTCCAGCGCCTGGCGGTTGCCGCAGAGCTGGTGCGTTTCGAGCAGGCCGGCCATGATCTTGTGCAGCGTGTACCACGGTGCCCAGACGCCCTTGCAGGCTTCGACGCGGTCTATGAAGGATTCGGGGTACGCTGAAAGATAGCCTTTGTTGCAGCCCTTGCCCGGCAAGGCCTCCTGGCACTTTGCCAGTTCGGCGACAATCCCGTCCGCTCGAGTCTTGGGCCGTTCATCGCCCGTGCTCGCATAGCTCAGCGCGCAGGCTGAAAGGTAGTGCCCCAGGCTGTGGCCGCGGAGTTCGCAGTTGGGCGCTTCCCAGCCGCCGTAAGGCTGAGCGGTGGTGGGCAGGCCGGCGTTCAGGCGGAAAGTGTGCAGCAGGCGGTCGGAGTCCAGACTGAGCAGATACTCCAGGTTGCGCTGCATGGCCTCGCGGAAAGGCCCGTCCAGCAGCCGGACGTCGCTCAAGTTGAAGGGGCTGGCTTTGATCTGCGCCACAGGGGCAACGGGTGGTTTGGTGGACATGGTCTCCTCGCCAAAAGAGTTTGCGCACCAGCAACCTGCAGCGGCTGCCAGGGCACAAAGGAATCGAGTCACGAAAACATGGGTGCGCATGGGTCTTCTCCAGTCGCCGCCAGTATAGCGCCACGACGGTTTCTTGCCACAGTGGACACAGGGAGGATTTTCGATTGCACCGCCGGACGTGCCAAAATCGAAAATCGAAAATCGAAAATTCTTTTTCTCTGTCTCTGTGGTAAATAGTCCAGTCCAAGATTGGAGGCACCATGACATCCAAAGAGATCGTGCGCAAAGCCCTGCGCGGGCAACGGCCGCCGCGGCTGCCTGTTTTCATGGGCAGTCTCGGCGTGGACGACAGGGCCTGGATTCCCACCAAGAGCCCCGCGAGTTTCAAGCCCCGGACCGAGGGCGCGGATGAATGGGGTTGCGTCTGGCGGCATACGGACGTGCCCAACATGGGCCAGGTCGCGGTCCATCCTCTGGAAGACATCCGCAAACTGGACAAGCACCCCGTGCCCGATTACTCGGACCAGACCCGCTACGTGGATGTGCCAGCCGCTCTGCAGAAGTACGAGGCTGAGGGCAGGTATGTGGTCGCCGGGATATTCATGGTGCTCTTCGAGCGGATGCACACTCTTCACGGCTTTGAGAACACGCTGGTGGACCTGTATGAAGACAGGCCCGCGATGGCGGCCCTGGCGGACCGGATCGTGGAAGTCCACGTCGCCTTGGTGCGGGAGGTGGCGCGGCGTTTTCCGGGGCGGATTGACGGCTGGAGCATGACCGACGACTGGGGCACGCAACAGGCCGCGTTCATCAGCTACGACCTCTGGATGGACTTCTTTTGCGCGCGCTACAAACGCATTTTTGACGCCATGCACGAAGCGGGCTGCGACGTGTGGGTCCATTCCTGCGGAAAGGTCAACGACATCATCGAAGGCTACGTGCGCGCCGGCGCGGACGCCGTCAACCTGCAGCAACCGCGCGCCCTGGGGATCGAAACCATCGGCCAGCGGTACAGGGGGCGCATCACGTTGGAAAGTCTTGCGGACATACAGGTGACACTGCCGTCCGGCGACAAGCAGAAGATAGAGGCCGACGCGGAGGCCCTGATGACACACTGGGCCTCCCCCGCCGGCGGATTCGTATTCAGCGACTACGGCGATGACAAAGCCATTGGCGTGCAGGACGCCTCGGTCAAAAGCTTTATGTACGATGCCTTCAGCAAGTGGTCGGAGCGGGTTTACGGCGCGCCGTTGCCGCAGAGGACCTAATGGCTACCACGTGCCAGGCCCTGCTCATTGCCTCTGTTCTGGTTTGCGGTCTGGCGCAAGCCGCTGGACGCGTGGTGGAGATTGCGCCGCCGCTGGACAAGTCCGCGGCCCCGCCCTGGGACGCGCGCGGCCTCGGCCCGCTGCCCTGGCAGGGGATTGCATGCCTGGACGTGAGCGCAGACGGGCGCTTCGTCGCGGTGGGCACGATTTCGCCGGCGGGCGATCCCAATCTCTTCCTCCTCGATGAGCACGGGAAAATCGTCCAGCAACTGCGGGCCGGGCATCGCTGGGTCAATGAAGTGCTCGTCTCCAACGACGGCCGTTTTGTCTCGGCCGTGTGCACCACGCCCGAAGGGACGGCAGGAGACTCCCCGCGCGTTTATGGATTCCGCCAGGGGAAGGAGTTGGCCCAGATTGGCGGCAAGTTCCGGTTTAAGGATTTCCGCGCCAGCGCCTTTCTGTTCCATTACGGCGCGCACTCCAACCACCTGCCGCCCCTCATCGCTTGGACAGGGGACCAGTGGGCCGTGGCGGGCGACGACATCCTGTGGTGGCTCTCGCCCGACGAAAACTCGGCGAAACAGCCGGACGCCGCGGCGGAAATCGCGGGGACGGCACGTCCCGCCAGTGCGGTCGAGTGCGTGCATCTGGGCCAGGGCATGACCACAACCTTCGCCGTGAGCGCCAGCCGCCGCGCGGTGGTCGGGCGGGCCTTGGGCGCGGAGCAGGATGCCGCGCAGTTCCCGAATCTGCTGGTGGTCGAGCAGGGCAGGCAGAAGGCGCTCTGGGCAAGGCCCGTGAGTACCGACGTGGCCGTTTCTCCCGAGCCGGAGAAAGGCGTCTACGGGCCGAGCATGCCGCCTTATCACGATGCGAAGTTCCAGGCCCCGCTGGCGGTGGCGATGGATGAGGCTGGGGAGCGCATCGCCGTGGCGGACTACGAGTGCTGGGACCGCCTCTTGCGTACGCCCGCTGGGCTGGCGGGATTCTCTTATTCGCGGCGTGTCATGCCTTCCCGCCCGACAATCCAGGTTTATGACGCGGCGGGCAAGCTGCTGCGGCGCGTCGGGCCCGAATCTTTCCGCGAGCCGTTCTGGTGCGACCTCAAATTTGCCGGCGGCGGCAAGAAGCTCCTCATCTCGCCCCACAACTGGACTGCGCGCGGCCTGGGCGGCCAGCCGCTCCTCCCAGCCGACGCCGGCGCCCGGGATTTGTACATCCTCGACATCGCCACCGGTGACCTGGACAACGTGCGCTTTCCGGACGCCATAAGTTCCGTGGCTGGGAGCGCCGCCGTCCCGGCGGCACAGGCCGGCGAGACGCCGGCGCTCCCAGGCGAGACGCCGGCGCTCCCAGGCGGGACGCCGGCGCTCCCAGGTATTGTCGTGGGTTGCTGGGACCAGCGGGTTTACGTCCTGGACGGGCAAGGCCAGCCCCTGCCGGCACTGCCGAAAGGGCTGGATGCTGGAGCGGCCAGCCTGGTTCGCGCCTCCAAGGACGGGACGCGCGTTATCATCGCTACCACTTCAGGCACGGTGTTCATGACCGACTCCACAGGCAAGGAACTCTGGCGCACCGATCTCAACCAGGCGGCCAAGCCTGGAGACAAGCCCTGGACGAAAAACCAGAAGGCGGACAAGTACGGCCCCGGAGTGTGGCGGACCAACGGCGGCATGGCCCATAGCGACCTCGGCAACCAGATCCTCATCGAGGCGCCCCAGGGGCTGATTCTCATTGACCCCAACGCCGGCTGTTCGTTCGAGCAGAACTGGGCCAGGATTCAGGGGGCGGGGTTGGACCCGATGCAGGTCAAGTACGTGCTCCCCACGCACGAACACGGCGACCATGCGCCGGGCGCGTACCTGTGGCGGGTCGTCACCGGCGCCCAAGTGGTCGCTATGGCTGAGATGGCTTACACGCTCCAGCATCACATCCCCGTCGGGACCGGCTATGGTTTCCACCCGCCCATTCCCGTGGACATCGCGCTGACGGAAGACCGCGAGCTGGACCTGGCGGGACAGAAGGTCAAGGCCATCCGGCTGCCGGGCCACACTTACGGCTCGACGGGCTACGTCTTCACCAAGGAGGGCCGGACTTATGTTTCCACCGGCGACCTCATCATGGGGGGCGGCGTCTTGGGTTACGCGGGCAGCCAGGACTTCAACCCCCATGACGTGCTCGCCAGCCTCAGAAAGCTTGCCGCAATCAAGCCCGACGTGGTGCTGGGCGGCCACGGCAGCGGGGTGCCGGAGGAGTTCATCGGCAAGGGCATCGAGGCCGGCGAAGTCACCGGCTGGTCAAAGATGGCGCCCGAGAAACCGAATCCGCTCTACCGCTTTGCTCAGACCAACTATCTGGTGGCCGCCTGGCTGCAACCTATTCAGTCGGCTGCTTACGGCGACATTGACGGCGACGGGCGCCCCGACGTGGCGGTGCTCGTCCCCCACGGGCCAGGCTCGGCCGTGCGCATCTATCTGAACAAGGGCGGGCAGTTCGCCGAAACTCCCGATGCCGAGGTACTCCTGCCGGAGCTCAACCACGGTTGGAAGCTCAGCATCGTGCATCTCGGGAACGGCAAGGCGGCCGACCTGGTTGCTTCGAGCGAGAACCAGACGTTCGTGCTGCGCGCGCAGGAGGGGCAGCTCAAGTACCGCGTGGTTCCCATCGCGGGAACGATCCGTGCCACGCAGTTCCTGACGGGGGACTTCAGCGGCAGCGGACGCACGGATCTGTTGATTGGTTCCCGCTTTATCGCTGGATTCAGTATCGCCCTGCAGAACGCGGACGGCACGTTCCGCCTCCGCGAAATCAAGTCGCAAGGGGGGTATTTCGACGTGCAACTGGCCGACGTGAACGGCGACAAGCGGGACGACGTGATCCTCTCCAACGGCGATATCTTCCTGCGGCAAGCGAACGGCGCGCTGGCTGAAACGCCCGCTTTTCATCTTGTTCCGCCGCAAGGCGAGTTGCCGGGCTGGACGTGGATGGCCGCCCTCCCCCTGTCCCCCTCCCGGCACCGGGAGGGGGTAGGGGGAGGGGGCTGGACGGACGTGGCGTTCGTCACCAATGTCAAGAACGGCGCCACGGTGTGGCTCTACAGGAACACGCACAACCCCGAGGCGCCTTTCCCTAGAGAGCCGAATGTCAAGTTCACCATCCCCGAGGCTGTGGTTCTGCGTGACGGTCCCTCGGTTGGCGACTGGAACGGCGATGGCGTGCCCGACCTGGTCCTGGCCTCGAAAGGCAAACCGGGCGCCTGTATCCTGACAGGCTCTCCCGAGGACGGGCTTAGCACCAAGCGCGTCATTTTCGTCCCGCTGGACTACGAGCCGCATTACGACACCAAGCTCGGCGTGTGCGACTTCAACGGGGATGGGCGCACGGACCTGGCGGGCTTC
>JBEKKG010000289.1:0-8335 GCA_050010835.1 Planctomycetota bacterium | reverse complement strand
CTGCTCGTGGACCCGCCCGCGTACCCCAAGGAATACACGAAGGAGTGGCGGAACCTCGAAACCGTCTTCGTGGGCGGCTGGGACGGCCGCTTCTACTGCATGTACGTGCGCGGGCGCATGACCTTGTTCGTCAAGCACGTCCTCGAGATGGACAACTTCTCCGCACCCGAATTCGACCTCTACGACGCCTGGCACAAAACCCCCAGGGAACGCGGGCTCATCACCAGCAACATTGTCCTGAAGGACAATATCCTCTACTATTCGGCCGATGACCACAACGTTTACGCCGTCGGCCGCGACGGCCTCGAACGCGAGCCTTACTACACGCTGGGCGTGCCCTGTACCGGAGTCACGGTCAGCGCCAGCACCGCGGCCAATGTCACCAACAGCGTGCTGAACAGCCTGTATGTCGGAGCACAGGACAACTACGTGTACTGTTTGGACCGCCTGACCCTGCGCAAGAAGTGGGCCTACGCTTCGGGCTTCGCGCCTGCCGGCCCCATCACGGCGGACGATCCCGCCACCCCGCTGGTCTATGCTCCCACTGCGGACGGCGCACTGCACGCTTTGCTGGTCCAGCCCTCGCGCGCCTCCAAAGGACAGCCGGAGACGCCCGAATCCTTCAGCCATGCTTGGAGCGTCAAAGGCGGCCAAGGCGTCATCACCACCGGGCCGGACATCGTCTACGTGGGCAGGGACCGTGACGCCGAACTGGGCAGCTACAAGGGCATCATGGCGCTTGAAAAGGCGACCGGCAAGGTGCTGTGGCAGGTCCCCACCAGCAGTTTCTTCCAGCAGTTCCTCGAATTCCAGAATTCGTGGAGCCATGCCAAGTTTGCACCGCGCGTCTACGCCCTCACCAGCGACAACCGCCTGGTCAGCCTGAAGGAGAAGGTGCGGGACACGGGTCTCAAGGTCGTGAAGATGCCGCAAGTTGAACCGGAAGCCCCCCAGGTGCCTGTCAAGAAAGGCGCGAAGGCCGCCGGGGAAGGTGCCGCGCCTGGCACAGAACCTGCCAAGGAAGGCGCGCCCGCTGAGAAGAAGGAAGAGAAGAAGGAAGAAAAGCCCGCCGAAAAGAAGGAAGAGGCTCCCGCTGAGAAGAAGGAAGCGGTGCCCGCTGAGAAGAAGGAAGAGAAGAAAGAAGAAAAGCCGGCTGAGAAGAAGGACGAGAAACCCGCTGAGAAGAAAGAGGAAAAAGCGCCGGAGAAGTAAGGAAACGATGAATGCTGAACGATGAATGCTGAACGGACTGCCGTTATGGCCGTGCCATTCATCGTCCATCGTTCCTCGTTCATCATTTATCATTCATCATTCTGCACTCATCCTTGGAGTTCCCATGCCTGAAATCCCGCCCCGTGCCGGCCCGGTCATGCTGCTCATCATGGACGGTTGGGGGTTGCGCGAAGAAACAGCCCATAACGCGGTGAAACTGGGCAAAACACCCAACTTGACGGCCCTGGCCGCCCGGTACCCCTTTGCGCCTATCCGCACCTCCGGCACTGACGTGGGCCTGCCCAAGGGCACGATGGGCAACAGCGAGGTCGGGCACCAGAACCTGGGCGCGGGCCGCGTGGTCTGGCAGGACATGATGGCGGTCGCGCAGGCCATCGCCGACGGCAGTTTCTGCGAAAACGCGGTGCTCCTGGAAGCCATTCAGCACGCCAAAACACACGGTTCGCGCGTCCACATGTTCGGGCTGGTCTCCTCGGCCTGGATCCACTCCGTGGACGAAGTCTACTTCGCGCTCGTGCGCTTGTGCGCGCGGCATGACCTGCGGCAAGACCGGCTCGCCATCCACGTCCTCACCGATGGCCGCGACACCCCGCCGAAGTCCGCCGAGCACTGGGTGGGCGAATTGCAGCGCAAGCTGGACTTGTACGACACCGGCGTGATCGCCACGCTGGGCGGCCGCTATTATGCCATGGACCGGGACAAGCGCTGGGAGCGCGTCGAGCAAGGCTGGCGCGCCATCGTGGACGGCGAGGCGGAATTCACCGCGCCCGACGCGCTGACCGCCATCCAGAAAGCCTATGCCCGCGGCGAGGGGGATGAGTTCATCAAGCCCACCGTGATGGTCAATGCCGCCGACCGGCCTCTGGCCACCATCCAGGATGGCGACGCGGTAATCTCCTTCAACCACCGCGGCGACCGCCCGCGCGAACTATGCCACGCGCTCCTCGATCAGGACTTCGCGGGCTTCAAGCGCCGGCGCCAGCCCAAGGTCCACTTGGTGACCCTCACCGATTACAGCGCCGGCTTTGACGCGCCCATCGCCTTCCCCAGCCAGCCCGTGGAAGGCACCCTGGGCTGGGCCGCCGCGCAGGCGGGGCTGAAACAACTCCGCATCGCCGAGACCGAGAAATACGCGCACGTGACGTTCTTCTTTTCCGGCAGGCGCGAGCAGACTTTCGAGAACGAGGACCGCATCCTCGTGCCCTCCCCCAAAGTGGCCACCTACGATTTGCAGCCTGAGATGAGCGCGCCCGAAGTGACGCGCCGCGTCGTCGCGGCCATCCGCTCCAGGAAATACGATCTGCTCGTCCACAACTACGCCAACGGCGACATGGTCGGCCATACCGGAGTGGAGAAGGCCGCCATTGCCGCCGTTGAAGCAGTGGACCAAGGCGTCGGGGAAGTCGTGGCGGCCTTGCGCGAAGTCAACGGCGAAGTCCTTGTCACCGCGGACCACGGCAACTGTGAGACCATGTGGAATGAGGAAGAGAATTGCCCCCACACGCAACACACCACCAATCCGGTGCCGTGCTACCTGGTCAGCGAACGCTTCAGGCAGGCCAAGCTGCAACCCGGCCGCTTGGCGGACCTTGCGCCTACTCTCGCCTTCATGCTCGGCCTGAAGACCACGCCGGAGATGACGGGGCAGAACCTGATTAGACTTTAGGCGTTAGTTCTACAACGACTTCTTGCCACAGAGGACACAGAGAACACAGAGAATGTGGAAAGAAACAACAAAAAGACCTCTGTGTCCTCTGTGGCTGATCGTTGCGCCGTATAGCTGAGGAGCAAGACCATGGCCCGGATCAAATCCATCAAGTACCACGTCCTGCGCGACACGCCGCAGCCGGTACTCATGCCGGAGGACGCGCGCCCGGACCGCAAACGCAACAAGCAGTTGTTCGAGAACCGCATTGCGTTCGTCTGCCTGTTGTGGCATCCCACCGGGCAGCTTTATTGCGGGCTGACCGCGTTCAACCACGACATCTTCGCGCGCTTCGACCCGCAGACGGAGAAGTTCACCAGCCTGCGCTACCAGGACGTGGCGGAGGAGTTCGAGGTCAAGATTCACCGCTCGCTGTGCCTGGCCCGCGACGGCGCCATTTACGGCGCCACCGCCACTCTGTATACGCTGGACCGGCGCTTGGAAACTCCGGGCGGCGCAATTTTCCGCTTTGAGCCCAAGAGCGGCAAGATCGAGAAACTCTGCATCCCCCTGCCGCGCGATTACCCGCAGACCATCACCCTGGACGAAGAGCGCAAGCTGATCTACGGCATGACCCAGCCGGTCTTCAAGTTCTTCGTGTACCACCTGGACTCTGGCGAGGTGGAAAACTACGACTACATGGGCTCGATCACGCACATCAGCGCCCTCGACGATGCCGGCTGCTACTGGGGCACCTGGGACACCGTCAAGCACAACCTGTTCAAGTACGATCCGCGCACGCGCAAGATCGCGTACTTCAACCACGGCCTGCCCGAAGGCGCCAGGTTCGCCGACATCATGTATCGCGGCGCCGGCCCCGTGGACTGCATGCTCAACGGACAGGACGGCTTTTTGTACATCGGCACCACGGGCGGGACGTTTTGCAGACTGGATCCGCGTTCCGGACAGGCGGCGTACCTGGGCCGGCCGCACCCCACCAAGCGGCTGCCTGGTCTGGCCTTGCTGGACAAGCGCCGCATCCTGCTCGCCGGCGGCGACGAAGAAGGCGGTTATCTGGCGATCTACGACCGCAAGACCGGCGGCTTTGAGCACTTGGGCGAAATCGTGGAGCCGCGGAGCGGCAAGCGGCTCTACCGCGTCCATGACCTGTGCCTGTCCGGCGACCGCAAGACGGCCTACATCGCCGAGACTGACGTGCCCTCGCGCTCAGGGTACCTCTGGGCCTGCCAGCTTGAAGCATAGGGTGTATTTGTGGTGCAGGCATCCTGCCTGCACTGGCAGGGCATGGGTTGAGTTGGCAAGAAGGGTGCAGGCTGGAAGCCTGCACCACAATGGTAGGAGCGCAGGTCCGGTTATCCGCCCTGAAGCATAGCTTGCCCACATTTGTGGTTGACCACAACCCCTCGCCCGCGCACAATCGCGCGAAACGAGAAACAAGGGGGTGAGCTATGTCCCAAAGCGACAGACCCGCTGAAAAGGAAGCTGTGCGTACGACCATCGTCGGCGGACGCCCGCCGGGTTGCGGACAGGATGTCGGCGCGGTCCCGCGCGGCCTTGAAGTGCTCATGAAGAAGGCCGCGGTGGACCCGGCATTCAAGCAGTTGCTCATCGAGAAACGCGCCGGCGCAGCGCAGGCCATCAGGCTGACGCTCGAACCGGCCGAGGCGCTCATGCTGGCGCAGGTTCCGGCGGCGCAACTGGAAAGTATCATCGCGCGCACCAAGGTGCGCGAGATAGACCGGGCCGCGTTTCTGGGCCAAGCCGCAGCCCTCATGCTGGCGGCGCTAGGCGCCGGATCGCTGAGCGGGTGCGGGCAGGGAGAGCCGCAGCGACTGCCCACGAAAGGCGTTGAGCCCGACAGGCCGGAGCCGGCAGGCATCAGGTCCGACAGACCCATGCCCAAGAAGGACCAGCCAACACCATCCACGAGCGCGGAACCGCCCACACCACCGGCGAAAGACCATTAAGTCAGGAGAGGCGTATTATGTCCCAAAGCGACAGGCCAGCCGATAAGGAAGCTGCGCGCACGGCCAAGGTCCGGCAACCGGGCGGCATTGAGGTGCTCCTCAAGAAAGCCGCAGTGGACCCGGCGTTCAGGCAACTGCTCATCGAAAAACGCGCCGGCGCAGCGCAGGCCATCGGGCTGAAACTTGAGCCGGCCGAAGCGCTCATGCTGGCGCAAGTGCCGCCGGCACAACTGGAAGGTATCATCTCGTTCACCAAAGTGCGCGAGATGGGCCCGGCGGCGGTATGCGAGGGTTCTCCTAGCCGGTACGTGTTGGTGGGAGGAAGTCGTCCGAACAAGCCGCCCACACCGGCGGATTTTGAAGGGATGCGTGTTGGTGGAATTCGTCCTGACATACCACCACAAAAACCGAGCGCGCCGGAAAGCGTTCAAAAGGAATCAAGGCTGCAGATTGTGCCGGGAGGATGTCGTCCGGACATACCACCACAAAAACCAATCGCCCGGCTTCTGCGGGCATTCAGCCAACTCTTCCACCGCCGAGACTAGATGCCCGTCCCGCGACGACAGGCATTCAACCCGATTGAGGTTACTTTCATGCCCGACATTACCCTTGTGAATCTCAACATGCTCTACATGCGCTACGGTGAGGAGATCGAGCGTGAGAAGCACGTGCCGCTCGGCTGCCTCTACCTGACGCGCGCCCTGGAAGACGCCGGCTTCAGCGTGGACTTCCGCGATTACCAGCTTTGCCCCGCCAGCGATCCCTTCGATCTTGAAGTTTTTCTGGACTTCCTGCGCGACCCCGCGCCCGTCATCGGCCTTTCCTGCATGGCCAACCTGCTGCCGTTCACGCTGCTGGCCATGCAGGCCCTGCGGCAGCGCTACCCTGATCGCACCCTGATCCTTGGCGGCGTCGGCAGCACGGCGGTCGAAGAGAAGATTCTCACGCGCTTCCCGCAGGTGGACATCATCAGCCGCGGCGAAGGCGAACTGACGGCTCCCGAACTTCTTCGCGCGCTTCAGCGAAAGCAGGATTGGGCTGGCGTGAAGGGCATTTCATACCGAAACGGCCACGCGCCCGGCCCAATCCGCAATTCGCAATCCGCAATCCGAAATGTTGTTCACAATCCGGCGCGCGAACGGATTCGCAGCTTGGACGCCATTCGCTTCCCCGCCTTCGAGAAAGTGCCGCTCAAGCAATACCGCGGCTACGGCATGATGACCAGCCGCGGCTGCCCCTACCCCTGCACGTTCTGTTCCGTCGCGCCGGTGTGGAACCTGGAGAGCTACTCGCGCAGCCCCAGGAACATCGTTGAGGAGATGAAGCTGCTGAACCGCGAGGCCGGCGTGGACTTGTTCCTCTTCCAGGATGAGTTCTTCGTTTCGGGCAAGCAGCAGGTCATGGAATTCTGCCGCGAGCTGAACGCCAGCGGCCTGAACGTCGAGTGGAAGGCCTTCGGGCGCGTGAATCTGGTGGACGTGGAGATGATGCACGCTATGGCGGATTGCGGCTGCCTGGAGCTGCGCTTTGGCATCGAGTCCGGCTCCGACAACGTGCTCAAGCGCATCAAGAAGGGCTTCACCGCTGCGGACAGCCTGGAGATCGTGCCCAAGGCCGTGGACATCTTCGCACGCACCGACGCCTTCTTCGTCTGGGGCTTTCCTTTCGAGACAATGGAGGACTTCAACCAGTCGCTCTTCCAGATGGTCTCCTTCCGCATGCTGGGCGCGCGCATTCTGCCGAGCCTGCTCAGCCTCTTGCCGCAGACGGAGATTTACCGCGAATGCGTGGAGCAGGGCGGCGCGAAGCTGGAGTTCTGTCCGTACCTGCTGCCGGAGTTCGTCTTCACCGGGCATGAAGTCTGCCGCGGCGGCGGCATCGAAATCCCCGAGCGCCACCGCGCGTACTTCGATCTCATCCTGGCCAACCCGGACATCTTCCCGGGCTTCTTCCATATTGACCTGCAGAACAACGTCCTGCCCAAGCTGGAACTGCTGCGCGAGTTCGGCTTCTACCCTAAGCCGCAGACCGCGCCGCCGGCGGACAATAAGGAAAGCTGCGGCGCGCACTCGCCACGCATTGAACCGCAGGAGTTGGCCACACGCGCCGGGCGGGGGTGATTCAACACAGAGGACACAGAGGAACGCAGAGGGGATTATGGGCGACGAAAACATCAGGGCCATTCTCAAACGCGCCGCGGGTAATACAGCGTACCTGCATGCGCTCCTGACCGATCGCGAGGCCGCACTGCGGGACATGACGCTGGAGCCACAGGAACGGGCCATACTCCTCGCGGTCCCGGAGGACCAGCTTAAAAGGATGGTGGAGCAAGCGCGCAAGCGTACCTTGCTCCAATCCTGCTTGGTAAAGGCCGGTTGCGTGACCGCTGCCGCTGCCGCATTGGGGGTGGCGATTCCTTCCTTCCATAGAACCAGCATGGGCATCACACCCGAGGTAAGGGAGGAAGCCATGGCACGGTACTTCCTGGAAACGGTTGCGGTGTATGAGAGGGAATACAAACGCAAGTGTGGCCATTACGGTTCGCTGGAGGACCTCAAAAAGCAAGGCCTCGAATGTTCACCGCCCGACGATCCATACACAGCAAAATACAGCTTTGAGGTCACAGTCCAAGGAGACACTTTCACCGCGACCGCGCATCGCAAGGAGCGCCCGAAGACACGCAGCAGCTTCATCGTGGGTCAGGATGGCGAGGTAAAGGAGTTGCCGCCGGAGGATAAGTGAGGAAGGGCCTATGGGCGACGAAAACATTAAAGCCATTCTCGAACGCGCTGCGTTCAATCCAGCGTACCTGCAGGCGCTGCTGCGTGATCGCGAGGCGGCGCTGCGGGACTTCACGCTGGAGCCACATGAGCGGGCGATGCTCCTCGCAGTCCCGGACGACCAGCTTAAGAGAATGGTGGAGCAGGCGCGCACGCGTACCTTGCTCAAATCGTGCTTGGTAAAGGCCGGTTGCGTGACCGCTGCCGCCGCCGCGCTGGGGGCGTTCGCGATACCCCATCTGACCCGCGGCCTGAGCCACGAACAAATTGATTCATTCGTCGTACCGCGCGTTCTTAGAACGGTTGCTGACGCTGAGGAACAATACAAGCTCGACTATGGCCAATTCGGTTCGCTTGAAGACCTCAAGAAGCGCGGCCTCACATGGCAGGATAATCGGTGCACAGCAAGGTACATCTTTGAGGTCACAATCGAAGGAGAGGGAGAGAGTTTCACTGCCACCGCCCGCCCCAAGAAAGGCCAGCAGGAACACAGCAGTTTCATCGTGGGTCGGGATGGCGTGTTTAAGGAAATCCGGCCGGACGGCACGGTGGAGGTAATGGACTAGAATCCTGGCTCTCTTCGCCCCGGGTCGCGGCTCGTGAGGAATACAATCCACCATGGACAAATTTCCGCAAGCCCCTCTTCTTGGCCTCGCCGCCTTCTTTGCCCTCGCCAGCTCGTGGTGCGG
>JBEKKG010000288.1:0-12433 GCA_050010835.1 Planctomycetota bacterium | reverse complement strand
CGAGCGAGTATGAGATCTCCGCTCCGGCGGGCTTGAGCAGTTCGAGGCCCTTGAGCGCGCCCAGGCGCGTGGCCGGCTCGGGCTGGTTGACGGGGGCCAGGCAACAGGCCAGCATTTCGCCGGCGCGCGAGCGCTCCCGCGCCAGCTCCGAAGCCGCCGCCCGTTTTTCGTCCTCACTGGCCTTGGCGCCGGGCGCCAGCAGCTTGCAGAACCTGGCGACCTGGGCGTAGTACGCTGCTTTCTCCTCTGCAACTGTCAACTTTGTGGCGGCGGGCACGGCCTCAGGCCCCGGCGTCCGCGCCTCGGCCGCCGCGCACCATTGCCCATCGCGATAGACGTTCCCCAGCGCCTTGTGGGCGGCGGCATGATTCGGGTCGCTGATGAGGGTGGCGAGCAGTTCCTCCTGCGCCGCCCCATAAAGCCGCTGCGCCTGGGCCCAACTGTACAGCGCGAAGTGCGCCTCGGCCGCTGGGAGCGCCGGCGTCCCGCCGGCTGGGAGCGCCGGCGCCCCGCCGGCTGGGAGCGCCGGCGTCCCGCCGGCCTTCTGGCCGTCGGCAGCGCGCGGGCCGATGACAAGCCCTTTTTCCGGTGCAGGCGGGACGCCTGCGCTACGACCTGCCGGCGGGACGCCGGCGCTCCCAAGCGGCTCAATCTTCGCCCGCCGCTCAGCCAGTTCCTTGTGCGCGGCCTCATCGCGTTTGAGCGCTGCGATGTCACTGCGCGCAACGGAGACATTCTTCGTGGCCGTGGCAACCACCACCTCGTCCTCGTCCTGGAGGTCCCTGACGATCTCGCCTTCAAGTGTCGTGTTATTCTTCAGGATCACCTTGTCCGCAGCAAACAGACTGAGGCAGCAGATGAGCAGGCCGGATATGGTTCGCGCTGCGTTCAGCATGATGGATTCTCCTTCCCCAAGACAGCCGGGAATCTGCCAGTCCCGCCGGCTGGAACTACGACGGACGGGCCTGCACTTCTGCTGCGTGCAAGTGTAGCAGTAAGAGGACTTTTGGCCACAGATGGTCATGGGCGGCGCTCCCGGCGGCGGATGCGCCATTCACACCAGACGGCGACGGCGACGAGGATGGCAACTGCGGTCAGTAGATTACATACTACTGCGTTCTGGACATTGCTGCTTTCAATCCGGAATAACGCACCACTCGGAATTCTATTTGGGTCGTGCGGCCTGTTTATTATGCAGGTGCTCGGCCATCCCCAAACATCTGCGGGACCCGCTGGATCTTCATATATGGTAGTACCATCCATTCCCTCCCAGATGAACACACCATACGGGCGGTTCGCCCACATCAACCCGCCCGCCACGAACATCAACACGATGGCGGTGCTGAGGTGGTACTGGAACCAGGGGCGCTTCTTCTTTGGCTTCTCGCTCATAGTGTTTTCCTGTCCCGCCACACGCTCCAGATAAACACGCAGCCCAGCACCAGCGTCAGCCAGAACTCCGGGAGCCAAGCCAGGCCGTACCAGTGGTCGGGGCGCGTTCTTTTCCAGAGCTTCGGAATACAAGCTCCGAAAGTCACCGCTCGGTTTCCGTCTGGAGATATCACACGGTACTGATCAACAGTTCCCGGGAGAAGCAGCGTCTCCCTGCCGACCTTTGCTAGCGCTACCAGCCGCTCCTGCAAATCGTATATTCGCAGTTCATCATAGCCGTATGGGCTACTGATACCGTAATATCCGCGGAATCTGTCTGAGCAGTCCAATTTCTCTCCGGTGGCCGCGTCCCACACACCTGGAAACCACGAATCCTGCGGGTTGCTGAGGTCGAAGAACTTTGAACTGTCCATCGCGAAGGCCACGTTTTGGAAATGCTCGTCCGTATGAGGATTCCACACGTTTATTGCCTCATTGGCGAGATCACCAAAGATAGCAACGACGTGCCACGGCTCCCACTTCCACCCCAGCCCCATCCCGCTCCCGATCAGCAGCACCCCGATGACCAGCGTCTGGAGCGAGAACCGCAGGCGCGGCAGCCAGCGGCGGCGTCTCGCTGGCGGGGGCTTGGTCTGGACTTCGTCAGCTTCCATGAAGATGGCCGCCTTGGTGGTGAATCCAAGCGAGGAGTGTAACACGGGAACAGCGGCGGGTAAAGCTCGCCAGCTTCTATTGGCGTGTTTGGGGTCTTTGTCTTTTGGGTTGCCTGGCGGAACGACACAGTGATCGTATCGCCCGCGACCCGCCGACACTGGATTTTGGCCTCCCCGGGGGGGGTTTTCCGACCTTGTGTCGGTTAACCCCCCCCTTCGCTCCGTCCCCGCCGGGAAGCCTCTGCTACCCTATGGCAGAAGGCCGCTGGAACTCCAAAACCATACTTTTCACGCCAGAACCGTAGTAGATAGTAGGAGGAGCCACTGTGGAACCTGAAGCGTGGCGCGTGGAGCGTGGACCGGGGTGCGGGGTGCGGGGTGCGGGGATCGTGGAGCGGGGTGCGTGCCCCTAACCAAGCGACACGATCCACCATCCAAACACAGAGAGAACGGCTAGGGGCAAAGGACACAGAGAATATCGTCAGGCAACTCCTGGATAAGGCCCTCGCCGAAGCCCTTCAAGCCGTGCGTTCCAATGATGCTCCAGTTGAAGCCACTTCGTTGGTAAGGCTCTTCAGACTTTACGCAAGAGGCTCGCAAACCCTGTGCAGAAAGTGTGCAATCCTGCGACAAAACGTTTCAAAAGTTGACTGCCTTCCGTACTGCTGCGTCGCTCATAACGTCGCATCCATAGGGCACTTGCAGAGATCAGACAGGCTCGAAACCAAGGGGAAGTGGCACGCGCACCTCGTAGCGCAGGCTTCCAGCCTGCTGTGTCGCCGACTTCCAGTCGGCAGGGTCAGCATTGCTGTGAGCGTCCAGAGCATCAAAGGACGTTCTGCGGGCTGGAAGCCCGCGATACAGCAGACTGGAAGTCTGCGCTACATTCAGCCACGGGCGCCTGCGCCCGTGGGCCGGCGGGTGAGGCGCCCGCCGCTCCATGAACTGTCCAGGTGTTTGACGGGATGCGCCTGCTGCCGTAATCTTGTGGCCAGATTTGATCCGTTCCCTTTGCACAAAGGAGACTGCCATGACCCCAAGCTGCAATCGCCGCGACTTCATCACCAGCACCGGAGCCATGCTTGCCGCCGGGGCCTTGGCGCTGCATGCCGGCCCTAAGCGTGCGGAAGCCGGCGAGATGACGGGCAAGCTCAAGAAGGCGCTCAACATTGGCATGATCGGCGAAGGCGCCACCGTGCTCGACAAGTTCAAACTCGCCAAGGAACTCGGTTTCGACGGCGTGGAACTCAACAGCCCCGGCATGTCCAACAGGGACGAAGTGAAGAAGGCGCTCGAAGCCACCGGCCTGGGCGTCTCCGAAATCATGGATGCGGTGCACTGGCGCGACACCCTCTCCCACCCCGATGAAGCCGTGCGCGCCAAAGGCGTCGCGGGCCTCAAGACCGCCATCACTGACGCCAAGTTCACCGGCGGGGGGGCCGTGTTGCTAGTGCCGGCCGTCGTCAATAAGGATGCCACCAAGGAAGAAGCCTGGAAGCGCAGCAGCGAAGAGATCAAGAAAGTCGTCCCGTTCGCTGAAGAACAGGGCGTGAAGATCGGCATCGAGAACGTCTGGAACAACTTCCTCATGGACCCCCAGGACATGGCGAAGTACATAGATGAGATCGGCAGCCCCTGGGTCGGTTCGTTCTTCGACATCGGCAATCACGTCAAATTTGCCAAGCCGGAAGACTGGATCAGGACGCTCGGCAAGCGCATCCTCCGCCTGCACGTCAAGGAATTCAGCAAGGCCAAGGGCTTCAACGTCAAGCTTGGCGAAGGCGACATAGTCTGGCCGGAAGTCGTCAAGGCCCTGGGTGAAGTGGGCTACACAGGCTGGGCCACGGCGGAGGTCAATGGCGGCAAGAAGGACGCGCTCAAGGACATCGCCGAGCGCATGGACAAGATACTCTCCCTGGCCTGACCCAAGTCCCTTTCCCCACAGGGGAGAGGACAAGCACAGGCGGGTGCATAACCGGACTTGTGCCACGGATATGCCGCCGCAACGCGGCGGCTTATCCGTGCTACCCGCTGGCACGGCAGTAAATGCGTGGCCCAGAGCGTACCGCGGGCGTCCCGCCCGCCTTCGTCCTCGCGCCCTGCCGGCCTGCCACGGGCGGGCGGGACGCCCGCGGTACATTTGCTGACATGCACCCGCACAAGTCCGGCCGGTAGAATTCCTGTTGCCTGTCCAGGAGGCAGGTTGTAACATTCGTGCCCGGACCCAAGGAGAGGCGAAAAACATGACGGCAATTCTGATTGCGCCGCGCAAATACGTGCAGGGCGCCAATGTCCTCCGCCAGGCCGGCCAGTACATCGGCAAGCTGGGCAAGAGGCCGCTGGTGCTGTGGGATGCGCGCGTGAAGGCCATTGTGGGCGAGCGCGTGCTGGCCAGTCTGGCAGCCGCCGGCCTCGAAGTGGTGGACATCGAGTTCCGGGGGGATTCGACCAAAGCCGAAGCCGCCCGCGTGGCCCAGCTCGCCAAGGAGCGCGGCGCCGATGTCGCCGTCGGCATCGGCGGCGGAAAGACCCTCGATACGGCCAAGGCCGCCGCGGCCGCCGCCGGCATCAAGATGGTGACCTGCCCGACCATCGCGTCGAACGATTCGCCCACCAGTTCCTTTACGGTGTGGTACGACGACAAAGGCAACTGCACCGGGTTTGAGAGCTGGGGCGTCAACCCCGATCTCGTGCTGGTGGACTCCCAGGTCATCGCGGAGGCGCCCGTGCGCGCCTTCGTCGCCGGCATGGGCGACGCGCTGGCGACGTGGATCGAGGCCGAGGCGGCCTTCAAGACGCGGGCGGCCAGCCTGGCCGGCGGGAACGCCACTCTGGCCTCGCTGGCCATCGCGCGGCTGTGCTACGACACACTGCTGGAACACGGGCTGGAAGCCAAACGGGCCTTGGAGCATCACGTCCTCACGCCCGCGGTGGAGAAGTGCATCGAAGCCAACGTGCTCCTTTCCGGCCTGGGATTCGAGAGCTGCGGCGTGGCCACGGCCCACATGATCGCCAACTGCCTGCCTTCGTTCCCCGAATGCCACGGCCTGATGCACGGCGAGGAGGTGGGCTTCGGCATCATCAGCCAATTGTGCCTCGACGAAGACGGCAAGACCGCGGAGAAGTACGCCGTCGTGGATTTTGAGATCGCCATCGGCCTGCCGGTGACGTTCGCCGACCTGAGGCTGGGGAGCATCACCCGCGACCGCCTCAAGAGCATCGGCGATAAGTGCGCCGGAAAGGGCTCGCTCTGTGAAAACCACCCGTTCGCCGTCACTTCCGACAGCGTGGTGGCTGCCATGATCGCCGCCGATGCGTTGGGCAAAGAGCGGAAGAAGCTGGCTGGAAAAGGATGATTCGTTCATCAACATTGCTGACTGGAGGGGTTGCCATGTGTAAAATTGCTAGTCGTCTTGCGGCCGCGCTGGTGCTTCTGGGCGCGGTTGCCGTCCTGGTGGGCTGCGGAGAAGGCACGGAGCAGAAACCGGTGTCCGGCCAGCCGCCCAAACCCGTTGGGGCTGCGCCCAACCCGAAGCTGCCGTTGAAGGCTGAAATGCTGGTGGCGCTGCCCGATTACTGCAACACGACCGACGGCATGTGCTTGCTGCCGGACAACAGCTTCCTCATCTCCGTGCCGAACTTCAACGATGAGAAAGACCCGCCGCTGATGATGCGGATCACGGCTGACAATAAGGCCGAGAAGTTCTACGAATACCCCACGCCTTACCCCGGCCTGCCGGAAAAACTCAACCGCATCCGCCCGATGGGGATTGCGCGGGATCCCAAGAGCGGCAACCTGTACCTGGCCGACATGCAGTACATGGTGGACAAGGACCAGAAGTCGCGCATGTGGAAGCTGGTGGTCAAGGACAACAAGGTGGAAAAGATGGTCGTGGTGGCCTCGGGGTTCAACGTGGCCAACGGCACGGCCGTCAAGGGCGACTACGTCTACATCACCGAGTCCGTGCGGGAAGAGGGGTTCAACGCCACCAGCCCCACGCTCTTCAGCGTGGTGATGCGCTTCAAGCTCGACGAAGAGAACGTGGTAATCAAGACCCCGCTGAAGGACGATCCGCACGTCATCAGCACCTATGAGAGCAAGCGGAAAGACTGGGCCTTCGGCGCGGACGGCATCTGCTTCGACAGCAAGGGCAACCTGTTCGTCGGGCTGTTCAGCGACGGCAAGTACTTCAAAACCGAGTTCGACAAGGACGGCAACGCCACGTCCACCAAGCTGTTCGCCGAGAAGGAAGGCCTCATGACCAATTGCGACGGCTCGTGTTGCGATTTTCGCACAGACAAGATCTACGTAGCCGACTCCGCCAACAACGCCGTGCGGATCGTCAACCCGGACGGCTCCATTGAGACCTTGTGCGAGAACGACGACATCGTGGACAAGACGACCGGGGCCTTGCGCCAGCCCTGCGAAACCCTGGTGCGCGGCAACGAGATCATCGTGTCGAACATGGATTGGCCGTTCCCCGGCTTCAAGAACCACAAGACCGGGCACAAGATGCCGACTGTGATTTCGGTGATCAGGCTGGACAAGTAGCGAGCCCAATGGGATAGTAGTACGGGACATGGGAAGGGCGCCAGATGCGTGGCGCAGCTTCCGGTGGCGGCTGGATAACGAATGTACCCAAAGCACATCCAGCGAAGAGGATACCACCCGATCGAGTGTTTCGATCCCGATGATGGGCAGACTTGCGATCTTCTGGTCAATAACAAGGACATTGCGGTAGCACCTAAGCTGGGGAGGTGGTACACGCCTACGTTGGCGGAGTGTGTTCCTGCGACGGTCAAGCATCCAAAAGCGGTTTACAGAGGGCTAAAGCGTGACGATGATTCGACCATCGGCTATTGTTATATTGGGCAACCTCCCCACAAATTCCCCGGTGGAAAGAAGGCGCCAGTGAAGACTACGGAGTTCTTCTTCGTCTTTGTCAGTGAGGAGCGTGTCATTTACGAGTGGCGGTGGGAAGAGTGTTCGCCAAATCAAATGCTGAACTTGGCAAACGGGCCTGTTCCGCGTTTCCACGCGAGGTTACACCCATGAAACCCGAAGACTTTACCAAGCTTGTTTACGCTACGGCAGGGGCAACGGAAGCCTTCAGGCCAATCGCTATCTACAGCCACGATGGCGACTGCATAAAGTTCTTCGCCAAGCCTGACAGTTATTACGGTGTGCGCGTGGACAGCTTCGTCACGGTCTACCGTGCGCAGGAGACGAATGAGATTGTCGGTTGTCTCATAAAGGGTATTTCCTCGTTCATGAAGAAATGCCCTTATCTGAAGGTCATTTTTGAAAACGATAAACTTAAGCTGGAGTATTACTTCATAGCCCGTCTTGAACAATCCAAGAAGTGTGCTCCCGCAGCCAAGGAATATGAGCAACTCTTCGCCATGGCGAAACGGCATAATGTCGAGGCGCAGTTGGAGACCTGCGGTGCGTAGCGCCTCATTTGGCCGGCCCTACATCCAAGGAATGGAGAATCATGCAGCCCCACTTGCGCACCGCGTTGATAGATGCCGCCAACCAGTTCGGCACGCCGCTGTACGTCTATGACAAGGCCGTCATCGTGGAGCGCTGCCGGTCGCTCCTGGAGGCCATCCCTTGCCCCAGGAAGTTGCTGCTTTACGCCATCAAAGCCAACTCGAACGCCGCGGTCGTGCGCAGCATTCTCGGCACGGGCTTCGGGCTGGATTGCGTCAGCCTGGGCGAAGTGCTGCTGGGCGCCAAGCTGGGCGCGCAGCGGATGCTCTATACCAGCAACAACGTGTCCGACGATGAGTTCAACGCCGTCGTCGCTCTGGCCGGCCGGGCGCGGCCGCAGCTCATCTGGATCAACTGCGACAGCCTCCAGCGGCTAAACAGCCTGCCGCGCGGCAGCGCCTGCTTTGTGCGCGTCAACGGCCCCGTGGGCGGCGGGCACCACGACCACGTCATTACCTGCGGGCCGGAGAGCAAGTTCGGCATCCCGTGGGAGCAACTGCCGGAAGCCTTGCGGCTCGCTGCGGCCAGGAAGCATAGGATCATCGGCGTGCATCAGCACATCGGCTCGGGCATCCGCGACGTGGCGAAGTTCGCGCAGGCGGTGGAAATCCTGCTGAACGTGCTGCGCAAACATCGCCTGCCCGACCTGGAGTACGCCAACTTCGGCGGCGGCCTCGGCGTGCCCTACAGGCCGGAAGAAGAACCCCTGGACCTGCGCGCGTTCGGCGCGATGCTCAACGCCCGCTTCAGCGCGTTCTGCAAGGAGGCCGGCAAGGACCTGGAACTGGTGCTGGAGCCGGGCCGTTTTCCCGTCGCCGAAGCCGGCTACCTGGTCGTGCGCGTGAACACGCTCAAGGAGACACCCTACGGCAAGACCTTCGCCGGAGTGGACTCGGGCTTCAACCACCTGGTGCGGCCCACGCTGTACGGCAGCTATCACCACATCACCAACCTGAGCCGCCCGCGGGCCAGGCTGGCGCAGTACTACGTCGCGGGCAACATCTGTGAGAGCGGCGATATTTTCACGCGCGGCGCGGGCGAACCCAACCGCGCCGCCCCGCGCGCCTTGCCGCACTTGAGCCGCGGCGATCTGCTCGCCTTCCACAACGCCGGCGCGTACGGCTATGTGATGGCCAGCGAGTACAACCTGCGGCCCCGCCCCGCCGAGGTGCTGCTGGACGGCGACAAGCTGCTGCTCACGCGCCGGGCGAAGACGCCCGAGGAACTGGCACTGGAAACGTTGGGAAGTTAAGAAAACAAACAGGCCAACAAGAGCGGTTCAATTGTTCCTGTTCTTCCCATCATTCCCATTCATCCCATCTCTCCCATTCCGGTCCATGCCAATTTCAATTTGCGATCTTCAATTCTGTTGCAGTTACGGCCGCATGCGCTGTCTCGGGCTGATCCAGGACATCCCACGCCTCCGCGCGCGGGTTGGCGGGGGGATAGCCGTAGGCCTGGGCGAGGACTTCAATAGGGTGCAGCACGCGCTTGCCCGAGCCGTGCTCCATCTGAATGCGGCAGGTCGAGGACTCAGTCAGGCCGCAGGTAATGCCGTGCTCCTGGGCCGTAAGGGCCTCGAAGAGCTGGCGGCCGATAATCATGGATTCGTCGTAGTTCTTCTGCTTCATCCCAAACGTGCCGGCGACACCGCAGCAGCCTTCGTCAAGCTGGAGGGCCTTGACGCCAGGGATCAGACGCACCAGTTCCAGGCCGGGGACGCCGATGTGCAGCGCCTTCTGGTGGCAGGCCTGGTTGTAGCCGTAGACCGCATTGCCGGGGCGGAAATCCGTGCGCAGCTTGCCGTCCTTGTGCAGGGCCATCAGGAAAGCGCTGATGTCGCAGGCGTGCCGCGACAAGGCGCGCGTCTCGGGCGTGTCCAGGTAATAGAGGAATTCCTCCCACATGCACAAGCACGCCGTGGGCTCGGTGGTGAGTATGGGAATGCCGCGGAAGGCGTAAGGCGCCAGCACGCGCGCAATCCGCTCGATCTGGCGCCGGCTGAGGCGCACAGCGCCCTCGTCCAAGGCCGGCATGTTGCTCCACGGCGCCTCGGGGATTTCCACTTCCAGGCCATTGTGCTCCAGCACGTCAACCGCGGCCTGGGCGATCTCCGGCGCGTTGTACTTGGCGAAGAGGTCCGTGTAGAGGACCACCCTGGGGCGCGGCGAGTTGGGCGCGGGCGTGTAGCGCCGCCGCAGCCTCCAGACCTTGAGCGGCGGCAGGGGCCGGCGGCGGTCAATCCCGAAACTCCGCTCCAGCAGCCAGCGCGCGGGGGCGGTGGCGCTGAGCATGTTGGCCAGCGGCGCGAAGTACAGGCCCAGGTGCAGCCAGGTTTCGATGTGCGCAAAGAACCAGGCCTCGCGCGGCAGCCCGTGCACCGCGGCGCGGCGCGCCTTGGCTTCCAGCGCCAGCTTGGGAATGTTGACGCCGGACGGGCAGCCGTCCAGGCAGAGCTTGCAGTTGAAGCAGGAATCCAGGATCGCGTTCACCTCGCGGCTCCCGAACGAGCCTTCCTTCTGCCGGCCGCTCATCAGGCGCCGGATGATGTTGGCGCGCGCGCGCGGGGCGGCGAATTCCAGCCGCGCATAGCGGAAGCGCGGGCACATGTCTTCTTCAGGCCCGGTGCTGCGGCATTGCGCGCAACCGTTGCACTTCTCGGCCTCGCGCGCGAACTCGTTCTCCACCCAGTGCAGCAGCGTGCGCGGCCAACTGCTGTCGCCCGCGCCAAAGCGGTAATCCGCGCCGAAGCGCAGGTTCTTCACCATCAGGTGCGGGTCGGAGGTGATCTTCTTGTCGGGGTTCAGCAGGCCCGCGGGATCGAAGAGCGCCTTCACTTCCTTGTAGACAGCGTACAGTTCCGAGCCGGCCTGCGCTTCGATCCACTGCGCGCGCGCCAGGCCCTCGCCGTGCTCGCCGGAGATGGTCCCTTCGCACTCCCAGGCCGCGGCGTGCATCTCGGCGGCCAACGGCTCCATCAGGTCGAGGTGCTCCTTGCGCCGCAAATCCAGCATCGGCCGGATGTGGACCTCGCCGCTGCCCGCGTGCGCGTAAACGCTGTATTCGAGGCCGTGCCGGGCCAGGATGGCGCCGGCCTTTTCGATGTACTGCGCCAGCTTCTCCGGCCGCACCGCGGCGTCTTCCACCATCGGCGTGGGCTGCAAAGCGTCCGGACGGCGGTAAAGCAGCGGCGCCGCGGCGGTGCGGGTGGCCCAGAGGCGCGCCTGTTCCTGCGGGTCCGCCACCAGTTTCAGGGACTGGTGCGGCACATCCCGCAGCCGCTCGGACAACTGTTCCAGCCGCGCGCCCACAGCGGCCTCGTCAGTCCCTTCGTACTCGACGATAAGGAGAGCCTTGGCCTCCAGCGGCAGCAGGCGCAAAAGGTCCGGCCTGGCCTGGCGTCCCAGCGCCATGAGTTTGTCGTCGAGCAGTTCACAGGCGAGCGGCTCGGTCTGGCGGATGAACGGCACGGCGCGCGCCGCGTCCAGCAGCGAGGCGAAATAAACCACCGCCATCCCCGCGCGTCCCGGCAGCGGCACCACGTTGAGCAGGGCTTCGGTCACGAGGCCCAGCGTCGCTTCGCTGCCACAGATGAGCTTGGGCAGGTCGTAGACCCCGCCGTGCAGGCAGTCCTGGAGCAAGTACCCCGCGCGGTTGCGCTCGACCTTCGGTTTGCGCGCGGCAATCAGGTCCGCGTGTTTCTTGAGCAACTCGGGCAGCGCACGGTGAATCTGCCCGGCCAGGCCAGCTTCCTTCATTTTCTCCTGGTAGGCCGGGCTATCCAGCCGCACGGGGTGGGCGAGCGTCACCGAACCATCGGCCAAACAGACTCGCGCCGCCAGCAGATTCCGGCGGGTGTCGCCGTACTTCAGCGAGCGCGCGCCGGAGGCGTTGTTGCCGATCATCCCGCCGAGAGTGCAGCGGCTGCTGCTGGAGGGATCAGGCCCGAAGCGCAGGCCGTGGTGCGCCAGCCCGCGGTTGAGGCTGTCGAGGACCACGCCGGCCTGCACCGTGACGACGCGCCGCTCGATGTCCAGTTCCACGATGCGGTTCATGCGCGCGGAGAAATCCAGCACGATGCCACGCCCCAGCGCCTCGCCGGCCAACCCCGAGCCGGCCCCGCGCGCCGTCACGGGCACACCCCGCTCCGCGCCCAGTTTGAGGCACGCCCGCACATCGTCCTCATCCAGCGGATGGACCACCGCGAGCGGCTCGACCTCATAGATGGAAGCATCCGTGCTGTAAAGGCTGCGCGTGAAGGGATCGTCAAAGACTTCGCCTTTGACCTTGGCGCGCAAGGCTTGGGCGAGTTCCGCGGAAGAAGAAGGGCTGCTGCCAGACACGGGCTAGGGAACTCCTTTCAGGTGCTTAAACGGCAACATCCACCACAGAGACACAGAGGCACAGAGAACAGCAGAATTGGGGCTTTTTCAAAATCCAAAAATCCTTTCTCTGTATCTCTGTGTCTCTGTGGTGAACACTTCGGGCTAAAGGGTGCTTCACGCTTCACGCTGCTTGTTCCGCAAGATCCACTCCACGGCCGCACGCACTGTCCTGACGGTCTTGTCCGGGCGGCAATCCCCCGCGGCCCGGCCACAGAAAATTGTCCGGCAGCCCGCGGCGCGGCCCATCTCGATGTCGCGTGCCGAATCGCCCACCAGGAAGCTGGCGCGCGGGTTCAGGCCGAGTGCGGCGCAGGCGCGCAGGATCATCCAGGGCGACGGTTTCCGGCACACACAGCCCGCCTGCGGATGATGATGGCAATAGTGGATGGCGTCAAACGCGCTTTCGCCCAAAACGGCCTGCATGCGCCGGTGGATGTCTTCGAGCGCCCGGCGGGACATCAACCCCCGCCCCACCCCGCTCTGGTTCGTGACCAGCACCAGAAAGAAGC
>JBEKKG010000287.1:0-8363 GCA_050010835.1 Planctomycetota bacterium | reverse complement strand
AACTGCGCGTGGGCTACAATACACCCGCGGGCGTGGAGTGGGGCGAACGCTTCATGAAGTTCGTCAACGATGAGGCGCACAAGGAGTCGGAACGGCTGGCCGAGGAACGCGGCGTCTTCAGGAACTGGAAAGGCAGCCGCTGGGAGACCGACTGGAAGCGCAAGCAGCGCAACGCCGCCTGCACCACCGTCGCCCCCACCGGCACCATCTCCATCATCGCCAGTTGCTCGTGCGGCGTGGAGCCGCTCTTCTCCCTGGCCTTCTTCCGCAACGTCCTCAACGGCCAGCGGCTGGTCGAGGTGAATGAGGAGTTCCAGAAGACCGCCAGGGCCAGCCATTACTGGGGCTATAGCGAGGCCGAACTGTTCGACCGCATCGCCACCGAGGGCTCGCTGCAGCACATCCCGAACGTGCCCGACGAGATCAAGCGCGTTTTCGTCTGCGCCCACGACGTCAGCCCCGAATGCCACATCCAAATGCAGGCCGCGTTCCAGAAGCACTGCGATTCGTCCATCAGCAAGACCACCAATTTCCCAAACCACGCCACTGCCGAAGACGTGCGCAAAATCTACACGCTCGCCTTCGACAGCGGCTGCAAGGGAGTCACCGTGTACCGCGACGGCTGCCGCAAGGACCAGCCTATGGCGCTGAAGGAAAGCGCGCGGAAGCCTGTAGCGCAAGCGTCCCCGCTTGCGGGCCTTCCGGAACCCTCCGGCACCACGGCCAAGCCCGCGAAGACACCCAGCATTCTGCCTGCCGTGCGCATCCGCCAGAACACGCCGTTCGGCCACATGCACGTCACCATCAGCGTGGATCCGAAGACTGACCGCGAGCTGGAAGTCTTCGCCCAGCTCGGCAAGGGCGGGGACATCGCCGCCAGCGACCTGGAGGCCATCTGCCGCATGGTCAGCCTCTTCCTGCGCAGCGGCGGCTCGCTGGACCTGGTCATGGACCAGCTCGAAGGCATTGGCTGCCATCTTTCGGTCCCCAGCAAAGAAGGGCGGGTGATGAGCCTCGGCGACGCGCTCGGCAAGACCATCCGCCGCTACTGGCAGGCCAAGAAAATGGCCGGCTTGCCCGCGATACTCATGGGCAAAGTGGACTTCGACACTGTCCAGATAGTGAATGAAGTACACGGCGGCAACGGCGGCAACGGCGGCAACGGCGGGAATGGCGGCAATGGCGGCAATGGCGGAGCAGTTCACTCCGGCATGGACACAGCCGTGGGTCTGGCTCTCGGCCAAACTCTTAGCGCTCCTCCCGCCGCGGTCCGTGGCAGCATCAAGGCGCGGGACACGGAACTGTTGCACACCAAGTACAAGATCAAGTGCCCCAAGTGCGACAGCGGCACGCTGATCTTCGAAGAAGGCTGCACACACTGCCAGAATCCGGGGTGCGACTATACCAAGTGCGGATAACCAAGCGGAACCGCAGATGGACACGGATAAACACAGATAGGAACAAGGGTCAGAGTTCAATTCTCTATCTGTGTTAATCAGTGTTCATCTGTGGTTTCAAAAAAAGCAAGACCGCCGCCCGCACTTCCTCTATCGTCCGCGCGCCGCTCTTCAGAATCTGTTCAATCGCCTCGCGCGCTCTGGTGAGTTCTTGCGCCGGCACAAGGCTGCTCGGTTCCACTCCCGCGTTCGACCCGTCCGCAGCGAGTATCTGCCTATGCGTGCTCGAGCCGTCGCTTTCCCAGACAGACTCTATCCGGCGCACGACGCCCTGGCCGCGCCTGCGCACGGACAGAAAGAACATCAAGTGCAGGCGGCGCAGCGCCGCTTCGGCCACGCCATTCTCAACGCAAATCTGGTTGCGCGCCTCCGCATAAGTGTCGGCGTGCAGATTCGTGGCCAGGATGTGGCCGGCCTGGGGCAGAGCGAAGTACGCACGGAGTTCCGCGCCCCACAGGTAGGCGTAATACGGCCCGCTCCCGATCTCGTGGCAAATGTAGCAGCGGCGTTGTGGGGCATTTTGGCAAATTGCCCTACCTGCGGCGATGGCCTCCATGCCGTCGGCGGGCGCGAGTTCCACGTCGCGCGGCACGAAGTTGAGCAGCGCGCACATTACGGTGGTCTTGCCCGCTCCGCCGGGCCGCGCGCCAACAAGGAAGGATGCTCCGTTGCCTATCGCAGCCAGAGCGTGGGCGGCCAACTCGCGGCTGAGCGTCCCCGCTTCGATCAGGTCCACGATGGAAAGCATCCGGCCGCCGCGCTGGTTGCAGCGCTCGATCTCGGCGCAGTGCCGTTGGATGGCGTTATCTTCGGGCATGTCGGACACGCTCTATTTGCCGAGTTGCGCTTCGATGCTCGCCACAACCTGCGCAGCCAGTTGTTTGTAGCCGTCCTCGGTGAAGTGGACATTCTTCGGGAGCTGAATCTGCGCCTGGTGCGCTGCGGCATAAGCGTGCAAATCATCCACGGTTACGCCCTCATCCTTCATGACCTTCTCAGCCGCTGCATTGTATTCTGCTTCCGCGCCCTTCACACGGCCTTGTGAGCCTTCGGGCACAGGAGTGGTCGAGCACCAGATCAGCTTCGCGCCGGTCTTCTTGAGGCGGGCGGCGAGTTGGCGCAGGTTCTGCTCATACACCGGCAGCGGCGCAACCTGCTTGCCCTTGTCCGGCGTTACATAGCGGCCTTTTTCATCGAGATACTTGAGGTCGTGCAGGCCGAAGTTGAAGTGGATGACGTCCCACTTGCCGTCGCCCAGCCACTTGTCCAGTTGCTTGAGGCCGTGCTCGGTCGCACCACAGTTGTCCGCCGGCCGGTGGACGTTGGCTTTGCCTTTGAGGAGTTCGCGCACGAGCAGCGTATAGCCGATGGAAATGGAATCTCCGAGCAGCAGCACGCGCGGCAATCCGGCAACGTCTTCAATTGGGCGCAACGCCGGATCAGGCTGCTTGGCATCGGCGGCCGTCAGCAACGCTGGCGGACACAGTGCGCTGAACGCCAAGGCGAGGACCGTGGCGCGGCTGGCATGGCGTGTTCTTCTCATCGTTACGGCAATCCTTTCATTGACGCAAAGCTGCTGTCCCCATTCTCCTCATTACGTTAAGCTTCGTTCGCAAAGCCGCCAATCCTAAATCACCCCTTCACTCCGCCCATCTGTATGCCCCGCACGAGGAACTTCTGCGAGCAGACAAAGAGGACGATGAGCGGCACCAGGTTCATCACGCTGGCGGCCATGATCAGGTTGGTCTGCTTGCCGTAGACGGAATCGAAATACAGCATCCCGATCGGCAGCGTGCGCAGGTGCTCGCTCTTGATCAGAATCAGCGGCCAGAAGAACGAACCGTAGTTGCCCATGAACGTGAAGACCGCCAAGGCGATCAGCCCCGGCCGCGCCAGCGGCAGCGCGATGTCCCAGAAGACCGTCCACGGCCCCGCGCCGTCCATCCAGGCGGCTTCGTCGAGCGCCGGCGGGATGGTCAGCATGAACTGCCGCAGCAGGAACGTCCCAAAAGCGCTGAACGACGCCGGCACGATCAGGCCGAGGTAGGAGTCGAGCAGTTGCAGCTTCACCGTCAAGACGTAGTTGGGGATCATGGTCACGATGCCGGGGATCATCAGCGTCGCCAGGTACAGGCGGAAAACCATGTCCCGGCCCGGCCACTTCAGACGCGCGAAGGCAAATGCGGCCATAGCACTGGTCAGGCATTGCAGGAACGTGACCCACAGCGCCACGAAGACACTGTTGAAGTAATAACGCGCGAACGGGACCTGCTCGAAGACCTTCCTGTAGTTCTCCGGGTGCCACGTGGAGGGGAACGGATTGAGGTTCTCGACTTCTTCATAAGGCTTGAAGCTCGCCAACACCATCCACAGGAACGGCAGCAACATCGTGATGGCCAGCAGAGCCAGAAGCAGGTGGCTGGCCACGAACTGCCCCTGCCTGTACCACCAGGCTCCAAATCCCGGCGTGCGCGCAGGCTCATAGAGCCGGACACTTCTTGCCGCCTGGTCAGCCATTGCCCCTCGCCACCCGCCCCTCGCCCCTCGCCACCCGCCCCTTGCCCCTCGTCCCTCGCCCCTCAGTAGCTCAACTCCTTCTGCCCATACTTCCAGTTGATCAGCGTCACCACAAAAATGACCGAGAACAGCACCCAGGCGACCGCCGAGGCGTAACCGATCTGGAACTCCTCGAAAGCCTTCGTGTAGATGTAGTAAGCCAGCGTCGTCGTCGTCCCGGACGGCCCGCCGTTGGTCATCACGCGCGCCTGATCGAAGCCGCCCTGCAAGCTGCCGATGAAGCTCATCACCACGATGAAGAACGTCGTGGGGGCCAACTGCGGCCAAGTGACGTGGCGGAAGACCTTCCAGCGGCCCGCGCCGTCAATTTGCGCGGCCTCAACCAGCTCCTGCGGCACGTTGGTTAGCGCGGCCAGGTACAGCAGCATGTTGTTGCCGCCGATGGCGATCCAGACGCCCATGATGATCAGCGCTTCGCGCGCTCCCAGCCCGAACTTGCTGCCCGAAATCTGGAGCTCCTGCGGGACCAGGCCGAGCAGATTGTTGGTGGCCGACAGCCACTGTGGCGGCGCAACGGGGTGGCAGCCCAAGGCCCGCAGCAACTCGTTGATGCGGAACGTCTGGAGGCACCAGTCCAGCAGGGCGTTGATCGGCCCGAAGTCGGGGTTGTAGAGCGCCTTCCACAGGATCATCAGCGCCACGCCGCTGGTGAAGCTGGGGAGATAGAAGAGCGTGCGGTAGGCCACCATCCCGCGCAGGCGCTGGTTCAGCAGCACGGCCAGGAAGAGCGAGCCGGCAATGCAGATCGGCATGCCCAGCATCAGATAGACCGTGTTGATGAAGAAAATCCAGAACTGCTTGTCGTGCAGCAGCTCAGTGTAGTTCTCAGTGCCCGTGCACTGGAAAGGGACCGTGTGTTGCACGTTCCAGTTAGTGATGCTCACAGCCAGCGAGAAAGCCAGCGGCCCGGCGGTGAAGACCAGGAAGCCCAGGATGTTGGGCAGCAGGAAGCCGGCGGCGGCGAGGGTATCGTTGCGTTGCCATTTCATCGTGGGCTCTTCTTCTCCATCAACTCCTCATACCGCGCCCGCAGTTCCGGGTCCCGACGGAGCGTCTTCTGGATTTCTTCATTGACCTCGCGCGCAATGGTGCGCAGCGCGTCGGCCACCGGCTTCTCATCGTTCTTGACCAGATCCAACTGCCTGTCCATGATGCGGCTCGCGGCCTGGCCGTTGACGAAGGGACTGTCATGGTCCGGCACGGCGTACTGCATGATGTCGCGCCAGACTGCGTTGAAGTCCTCATCGGGGAAGTCCGGGTCGTGCAGGAACTCCGGCGTGTAACAGTACTGCTTGACGGCGGCCAGCGCATCGGCCTGGTGGTTGACCAGGTCGTTGTAAGGCCGCGAGGCCTCGTACCTGGTGAACTCCAGCGCCTGCTCGCGCCGCGGGCTGTTCTTGTTCACCAGCGTGGCGCGGCCATAGCCCCGGAAAACGCGCAAGGGGCCGTGCGGACACTCCACGGCGCCCAGGCGCAGCCGCTCGCCAGGCTTCCGCTCCGCCTGCACGTTCCGCAAAGTACACAGCCACCAGCGCCCGCCCAGCGCCATAGCGCTCTTGCTGTCGGCGAAGAAAGTAATGGTGCCCGAGCCCCAGCCGCCGGTGGTCGCCATAGCGGACTCCTCCGCGGGCGTGGGCATGACTTTGTACTTGAACATCAGGTCGTGCAGGAACTGGATGCCGGCGACGGCCTCGGGGCTGTCCATAGTGCAGCACGTGCCGTCCGCGGAATAAACCTGCCCGCCCCACTGGATCACGAATTGCCGCCAGTTCCACCAGTCGCACAGCAGGCCGAAGCGCTTGATGCGCCGGCCTTCGTGCACGGTCAGCTTCTGCGCGACGTTGAGGAACTCGTCCCACGTCCATGGCCCGGCCGGGTAGGGAATGCCGTTGGCGTCGAAAATGTCCTTGTTGAACCAGATCGCGTTGGCGCACACGTTGGTCGCAAAGCCGTAGGCGCGGCCGTCCAGAACGAAGTCATGCAGGGCCGCGGGCCAGACGTCCTTGTCAACGTCAATGCTGGCCCGCAATTGGCCAGTGATGTCCCAGGCGATGCCTGAGCGGACGTAGGCGGAAAGCTGAAAACCGTCGTAGCAATCGAAAAGGTCCGGGCCGACGCCGGCGATGCACTGCACTATGACTTTCTCCATGCCCTGGTTATTGGGGTCCAGGCGCAGCTCGCATTGCGGATGCAGCTTGTTGAAGAGGCTGATCTGTTCGCGCCGCGCCGGGTTGTCGTCGCTGACCCACAGCAGCGGGATTCTGCCCGCCGCCGCCGGCACCGGCTGAAGGCTCCAGGCCAGGCAAGAGAGAAGCACGAGAACGGCGAACGCGCCGCAGAAGAGCCATTTCATAAGCAAAGCACCATAGAGGCTGGCTCAGTCATGGCTCGATCCCCGGATACACCGTGATTCCTACGCGCTGAATATGCTCACGCAGGGGAGTGTGCTTGATCAGGTCGAAGGGCGTCACGTCGAAACGATAGGGCAAGGGCAATTCATCGAGTTCCGCGGCGATGGCCTCCGCGCGGATGGCGTCCACATCGCCCCCCACGGCCAAGTCCACGTCGGAGCGGGGCGTGTGCGTGCCCTTGGCCCGGGACCCAAAGAGCTTGACCGACTTGATCTCGGGGTGGTGCCGGAAGACGGCAAGGATCAGCTCCAGTTCGTGGGGTGTCAGCGCGGCGTTATTCATTTCAGGTTCTCGTGAATGAAGAACTCATGCAGTGCGCCTATCGCAAGGAGGTAGCGGTTGGAAATGGCTTCCACCGCCTTTTCGAATACGGCGGAATCGTAGGTGTGGGAGAGCAGGTTGCGATGATCAAGCATGTCTATCCAGACCTGCCCGTCGGCGATGACCTTGGCAGCAAAGGCGTCTTTCAGCACCTGCCGCGGAGTGAGCGGCGAAATGACGAGGCCGTTTCCCTCGAGGTAGTCCTTCAGGGTTTTCCACGCCAGCTCGAACGACAACTCGAACCGCTGGATGACCCCTTCTTTTTCCAGCAAAGAGAGCACATCAGGACCATGTTCCAAGGCTTGCCTAAGCAACACATAGGCGCGGTCGAAATTGTCGAAGCGTTGTTTCCAGCGGGTGTCCTGGCTCATAGTCTGAAAGTTTACCCCGGGTGTAGAGCGGAATTCCAGCAGAATTCGTGCTTTGTGAACGTTGCTCTCTGGCCACCGAAACGGCGGCATTCCATCCCCGTCACGCCAGCGCCCGCTTCACAAAGTCAATCTTCTTCCGGTACACGTCGTAGAACAGCGGCTCTGTGTGCCCCATGCCGGGCACTTCGATGTATTCCACCTCGAAACCCAGCTTCCGCATGGCGGCCACCAACTTGTCCGAATGCGCCGCCTTGCTTACAGCCTTGTCCGCATCGCCGTGGATTATCAGGTACGGCACGCGCGGCATGAAGGCCACCTGGTCCAGGGGCGAATGCTCTTTGAAAAGCGCTTCGAGGTCCTCGGCATAGCCGCTGAAAGCGCAGTAGATCGTGCGCGGCAGATCGGGGCGCTCGGAGAAATGGTACTTCAGGTCGCTGACCGGGAATTGCGCCAGGCAGGCCTTGAGGGGCCGCCTGGCGTAACGGGCATACAGCAGCGAGCAGTAGCCGCCCATGCTGCCGCCGGTCAGGACCAGCGGCACGGTGTCCTGCAAATTGAAATGAGCGTAGACCGCGTCCACGAGTTCGTCCACCAGCGCGCGCGCCTGCCGGTTCATCCAGGACCACGGGCCGCAGTAGGGCATCACCACCAGGCCCCCGGCTGCAGCCCATTCGTTCTCTTCATACGAGGGCACGCTGCGCAGGCCGGGATCGCCCAGGCCGTGGAAATTGACGATCACGCCGCGGATGCGGCCGCAGACCTGCTTGTCGGCTATGAAGGCGACAGCCTCCATCTTTTCCCGGGTCATCATGGGGCAATGCTCCTTGGCAACGGATTCGTAATGCACAGACCTCAAGGCTCTTCACTGTATGGGGTGCTGGACCTTGGTGCAAGGCATGGACGTGTGCTGAGGACAACAGAATTGGCAACCGTTCAGTCCCCCCCCGGCCCTCTCCGCACCCAGGGTGAGTGGATGGGAAGAATGGGAAGGATGGGGAAGATGGGAAGAAGTGCTGATGAGTCCTCCCATCGTTCCCATACTTCCCATACTTCCCATTCTCCGCCCCGCGGACGCGGGCAAGGTCGGGGAAGACTGAACGGTTTTATCCGGGTGCATGTCAGTAAATGTACCGCGGGCGTCCCGCCCGCTCGTGGCAGGCTGGCAGAATCCGAGGGCAAAGGCGGGCGGGACGCCCGCGGTACGCTCTGCCTCGTGCATTTACTGA
>JBEKKG010000286.1:0-8375 GCA_050010835.1 Planctomycetota bacterium | reverse complement strand
TTTCCCAGCGTGTGTATATGCCACTCTTTCTTCGACGGGTCCCAGGCCTTGGTCAGCCAGCGGCCGCGGTCGCGATAGGCGAAGAAGACCTTGTCCTGCGTGATTGGCGGCGGGCTGCCGCGTTTGTACCAGCTCACGTAGTAGGCGGTGGCCTCGAGGAAAGCGCCGTCGCGGTTGTAGGTCTGTTTGTCCCAGTACTGTTTCCATTTGTAGTGCATCAGGTTGGTGTCTTCGTTGTAGTCGTTCCAGGTCACGATCTCAACCCAGTCCGCGTTGTCCCGGATGATCCCTTCCCAGACGGCGCCATAACCGTGCAGGCCCTGCATGTCCCGCACGTTGGCGCTGTTGTAGTAGGGGGCGATGCCGGCCATGTAGAGCTTGTTGGCGCGCAGGGCGGCGCGGCGGAGGTTGGCGTTGGTGTTGATCAGGCCCCAGGGCGAGTCGTCGCAGGCGAAGCGCCAGATGCCGTCCACGTGCGGCTCCTGGCAGAGCCGCAGGCCGTTCTCCAGACTTTCGGACATCTCGAAGCGGCCCACGCCGGAGAGGGGGATGAAGAAGATCTTCTTGCCCTCGGCTTTGAGCTTGTTCAACGGCTGCTCATAAGCGCCGCCGCCCATGCCGTAGCTGGACAGGCAGAACTTGCCCTCGTGCCGCAGGGCGTTGGGATGGTCGTAGTAGCGCTTGACCATGTGCTCGATGTTCACGTCTACAGGCTGGACCGAGTACTCGGGCGTGAGCAGCAGCTTGAAGTCCGTGCCGAGTTGCTTGGCGGCCTCGAACATGGTGTCCATGTTCTCCACGTAGCGGGTCGGCTTCGCGTCGCCTCCGACCCATTCACCGAAGTCCATGGCGAAGCCGTCGAGGCCGTGGGCTTGGGCGATCTGGATTTCCTGTTTGCAGAAGTCCAGATCATTGGTGAAGCAGGTCATGTAGTGAGCGAAGACGAGGTGCGGTTGCGGCGCCGGCGGCGCGGCCGGTTCGGCCATATACGCCGCCGTGCAGACGAACAGGAGCAGTGCCGTCCCAACCAGCCTCGCGCGCGCATGAATGTTCATTCAGAATCCTTCCATTTCAGGGTGCCTGTCTCTTGATGGGGCTGCTGAGCTGCTGTAGCGCAGGTTTCCAACCTGCTGTAGCGCCGACTTCCAGTCGGCAGGGCGTGGGTAGTTGTGAGCGTCCAGAGAGCCAAGGAACGTTCTGCGGGCTGGAAGCCCGCGATACAGCAGACTGGAAGTCTGCGCTACATTCAGCGACATGAACTGTCTCTTACCGCGCGTCCGCCGGCTTGAATTGCAGGTACCATTCGTCTTTTTCGAGCAGCCACGTCTGCGGGCTGTCTTTGGCTTCGTGCTGCTTGTTGAACTTGTTGACCAATTTCATGGCCACCGTTACGTTGCAGGTCTTCAGATCCGGGCTGAAGTCCAGCGTCTTCATCTCCACGCCTTCCATGTCCCAACCCAGAGCCATAGCGCCGCGTAACAATTTCATGAAGAACATGACAGGCTCGCGGCCTTTGGCCGCAAGTTCCTCCGGTTCCAGATACGGCAAGGCCGCGGCAATCCGCTCGGGTGTCTGGAGCGCCTGCATGAAGCCGGCGACGCGCACGGGCAGGCGCGCTTTGAGCCTCGCCACACGGACTTTCTCGGCGAACTCGCCTAACTTCAGCAGTTCGGGAAAGTCATCCCAGACCTTCAGCGCCTGGGCGTAATCGTGCGCCTGCGCGGCGGCCTGGGCGTGCTTCTCGGCTTGCACGAACCTGCCCTGGGCCGCCTGCTCCCGCTCCAGCCTGACGGTTGCCGCGGCCTCTTCCGCCTTTCCCGCCCAAGACGTGCCGGGGAACTGTTCCGCGACTTTATCGAACTCCCTTGCTGCGCCCTCGTAGTCCGCGGGGTCCTCCCGCCAGTGGGCCTGGGCTTTCTCGTACAGATCCTGCGCGGGCGAGTGGCGCAAGACGGCGAGCGCCAGCAGCAGCAACACGGCCGCGGCGGCGCCGGCCGCGACCGCCAACCCCATGTGCGGCCGGCGTGCTGCGCCTGCGGGGCCTGCGCCCAAGAGCTGTTCCAGTGCCGCGGCCACTTCCTCCATGCTCTGCGGCCGGTCGCCACGCTGCTTGGCCATCATGCGCACCACCAGGTCCGCAAGCGCCCGCGGGATGCCGCTGTGTTGCGCGGACGGATTGGGCGCGGGGTCCACAAGATGTTTCTGGATCACGCTGACGGCGGTGGGGCCCGAGAACGGCGCCGCGCCGGTCAAGAGATGGTAAAGCGTGCAGCCCAGCGAGTAGATATCGCTGCGGGCATCGGCCGTGCGCGCGTCCGCGGCCTGCTCGGGCGGCATGTACTGGGGCGTGCCCATAGTCTCGCCGACTTGGGTGAGCTGGGTGTCTTGTTCCAAGGCGACAGCTTTGGCCAGGCCCAGGTCGGCGACCTTTACTTCGCTTTGGGCGGTCAAGAGTATATTGGCGGGCTTGATGTCGCGGTGGATGATGTTCTTGGCGTGGGCCGCGCCAAGGCCGCGCGCCACACCCAGGGCGATGCGCGCCGCGTCGCGCCACGGCAGCGCCCCTTCCCGCGCGATGCGCGCGGCCACGGACTCGCCTTCCACCAACTGCATGACGATGTAGTGCAGCGGCCCGGCGTTGCCGACGTTGAGCACCTGGACGATGTTGGGATGTTCGATCTGAGCGGCCAGACGCGCTTCCGTCAGGAAACGCTGGACGAACTGCGGATCGCCCGCCAGCTTTGCCGACATGATCTTCACCGCGACGGGCTTCTGGAGAGCGAGGTGCACCCCCTGGTACACCGCGCCCATCGCGCCGCCGCCGACCTTGCGGTCAATGCGGCAACCGCCGATGACTTGGCCGATCAGGTCTGGCAGTTCATTGTCCATGCACACACGCGCCCCAGGTTGCTCTGTATCTACCACAACGTACACCCAACGGCCAGCCACAGAGGACACAGAGGACACAGAGAGGGTCCTATTGTCCATGTTCTCTGTGTCCTCATGTGCCCTCTGTGGCGATTTTTCCTCTGGCGTTCACGTAACTCCTTAAACTTTGGGCGAAATGAGGTGCGCATAAAAATCTGGGCGGGCAGGGCGGGGCGGGTTGCCAACCCGCCCTACGCCCGAAACGGCAAAGAGGCGCCACGATTATGGTTGAACAGCGCCGCCCGCAGTGCCGCCCCGGGCGTCCACCGCCACGCGGAAGCTGCCATTAACCCACCGGCCGGTTGGAATGGTTCCCGCACGACACGCCGCGCGACAGTGCTCAGGCCCACAGTCCCAGCAACCGCCATGCGTAACGCGAATTTGGCCGTCGGCAGGCCCTTGCGGATCCACCTGCGCTTCCGCCGGGTAGTCCGCGCGCCAATCCTGAATCCACTGCCACACGTTGCCGACCATGTCATAGGCGCCGCACCAGCTTGCGTTGTTGAACTTGCCCACCGGCGACGTGAACGCATAACCGTCGTTGTCGTTCGAGAAGCTGCCTTCCCGCCAGCCGCTGTTCTTCAGGGTGACGTCCCCGTGGTTCACTTTCAGCCCGTCCCACTTGTCGCCGAAGGGGTATTCCAGGCTCTTGGGTCCCCGCGCCGCGTACTCCCACTGCGCTTCGCTGGGCAGCCGGACGTCGCGCCCCGTTTGCCCGCTGGCCCAAGCCACGAAAGCCTGGGCGTCGTTCCAGGACACCAGAACCACGGGATGGTCCGGCGCCTGTTCGAAACCCGGTTGACGCCAGTTAACGTCCGTTCGTTCGCTAAACCTGCCGTCTTTCACGCTGTTGCCCCTGTTGCCGCCCTTCTCACACTCCGTCTCGTACTTCTTGGCGTGGACGAACGCGGTGAATTGCGCCACTGTAACTGGATATTTGCCGACATAATAGGGCTTCGTAATCGTCACTTTGTGGACCGGCCCCTCGTTGCCCTGCCAGGACGCACTGGGTTTCCTGGAACTGCCCATCATAAACTCACCCGCAGGCACCAGCACCATGTCCATCCTCACGCCGCCGCCAAGGTCCAGCGTCAGTTCCTTCGGCAGCGCGCCGGCGTCCGGCTGGGCCGCGCGCGTCTTCTCCCGCCCCGCCCAGGACTCGTCCTGCTTCTTCTTCGCTTCCTTCGCGGCGGGGTCGTCAATTTTCCCTGCTATAGGCTGCTTGCCCGCCGGGCGCGCGCTGAGGGCGAAGATCCCGATGGTGAAAAAGCCTTTGGCAGCTTCTTCCGCATTTCGCATTGGGGCTGTCAACGTATCGAATGTGAAGACCAGCGAACGCAATATGCGCCGTGGGTCGGCGGGAATTCGTTCAGCGAACATTTCCCCTACAAAAACTTTACCATGGCCAAAGGTATCCCTCACCGTAACCGCCAAGCGCAGGTTCGCGGGGACCGGGCCTTCCCTTTTGGGATTCCAGTCCAGGGCGTGAAGAATGGCAGTGCCCTCCGGCCCTGTTTCATAGCGGAGGGTGACACGCACGGTTCCGTTTCCGAAGTGGGTGCAGTGCAGAATGGCCAGCTCCGCATAGCAGCCGCGCTGGTTAAGGGCCAGATCAACAGTGACCGGTTGCGGTTGACGGCCCTGCGGCCCGCTAAGGAGAAAGGCGTTCTTCGCGGGCGGCATGCGCACCTGAAGGAACCCGGCCGGCTGGGTATCCGGGATGGCCACACGGCCGTCCTCGGGAATCCCCGGCTCTGGGTTGCCGTTCTGCCGCAGCCAACTTGCGCTCGTAAGCGTGCCTTTGCTGTGGGTGAATTGATCCGCGGCCTGGTGCGTTGCGGTGCTGATGATGTCAACGGTGCAACTTGAGGACAGGTCCAGCGGCAGCCAGGCGCCCGCTTCCCCGGCGTCCGGTTTCTGTTTTGTGGTTTCAGGTTGGACGGTGACGGGTGCGCCGCCGCCCGGCAGGTCCAGCGCACAGCGAAAACCGTTACTGGCGTTCGGGTTTGCAGGCTTGTCAGAGTCCCGGTGCGCCGAGTGGCTAATCTCCGGGTTATCATTCCAGCAACCGCCGCGCAGCACACGTCTTTCTCCGTTCTCCGGACCTTTCGGATCAACGGGCGGGGAATCGGCATAGTATTTGTCGCTGAAGTAGTCCTGCACCCACTGGCACACGTTCCCGTGCATGTCGTACAGGCCCCAGGCATTCTGCTTCTTCTGCCCCACGGGATGCGTGTGCAGCCCTGAATTATTACGGCACCACGCTGCCTGTTCGATATCGGAGTCTTTGTCGCCAATGTTGTACTTTGTCGTTGTGCCCGCCCGGCAGGCATACTCCCACTGTGCTTCGGTCGGCAAGCCTACACCCCGCCCCGTCTTCATTGCCGCCCACTTGCAGAACTCCTGGGCGTCGTTCCACGTGATAAGGCACGCCGGGTGCTTATCCCCCTGGGAAAAGCCCGGCGCCATCCAGTTGAGCCCAACGAGTTCCTGCCATTTCCCGTCCTTCATGGTGAAACCCTTCCCGCATTTCTCGGCTTCAGTGACGTGCTTCGTCGCGGCCGCAAAGGCCCGAAACTGCGCCACGGTGACAGTGTACTTCCCCATGTAGAACGGTTTGCTGATCTTCACCTTGTGGACAGGTTTCTCATCGTCGCGGCCATCGTTCGACCCCATCATGAACTCGCCCGCCGGCACCAGCACCATGTCCATCTTCACCCCGCCGAGGTCCAAACTCAGTGCGGGCTCCAAGCCGTTGGCTTTGGCATAGGCTGCCACCTCGGCGGGCGGCGGGGCGGACGGGGTTTCAGGTTTCTGGATTGTGGTCTGTGGTTGGACGGCGACAGGTGCGCCGCCGCCCGGCAGGGCCAGCACGCAGCGGAAGCCGCAATCGGCAGCACGGCCTTCAGGCCTCCAGTGGGTACGGCGGGCACACCGGCAAATGCCTGGGACATTGGCCCAAGAACCACCACGAGACACCCGCTCACCTCCATTTGTTGGTCCTAGTGGGTCAACGTTCGGCGATACCGCGTAATACTTGTCGCTGAACCTGTCCTCGACTAACTGCCAAACGTTGCCCGCCATGTCAAAAGCGCCGCACCAACTGGCGCTGTTCTTGTAGTGCCCCACGGGTGAGGTGTACGGAAATCCATCATCCTCGTTGATCTGACCCCACTCCATGCTGAAGCCGGCCGCTTTGAGCGAGGCATCCGCAACGTTTGCCGGTATTCCTTCCCACTTTTCGCCCCACGGATACTTCGGGCTGCCTGGCCCACGCGCCACGTATTCCCATTGGGCTTCCGTGGGCAGCCGTATGTCACGGCCTGAAAGTCTGGTCAGCCACGCTGTGAATGACTGGGCATCATTCCACGATACCAGTACGACCGGATGCTGCGGTGTCTGCGCGAAACCCGGTTGCTTCCAGTTGACCCCCGCCGCGTCCATTTGCCACTTCCCGTCCTTGGCCGTATTTCCAGTTTTATATTTTTCCGCCTCCGTCTGAAAATTTGTGGCGTCCGCGAACACCCTGAACTGCTCCACAGTCACGTCGTACTTGCCGATGTAGAACGGCTGGCTGATTTTCACCTTGTGGAGGGGCTTCTCGTTTGCCTCGCCATCGTCCGCACCCATCATGAACTCGCCCGCCGGGACCAGCACCATGTCCATCTTCACCCCGCCGAGGTCGAGCGACGTCTCCTTAGGAAGCGCCGGAGTTTCAGGCTTTTGATTAGTCGCTGCCGGTTGTATGGGCGCCTCTTTCCTGGCCAACGCACACTCAACAACGACGCGGAAGCCGTCAGTGGCATCACGGTTTCCAGGGGGGGCCGTGCGGCGATACGCCGAACGGCAACCGGCCGGTGGAAAAATCCAGCAGCCGCAGCGCAACACGCGCTCGCCGCCCGTGGCCGGTCCCTGCGGATCAACCGCAGGAGATTCGCCGTAGTATTTGTCGTTGAAGTAGTCCTGGCACCATTGCCACACGTTGCCTGCCATGTCGAAGGCTCCGCACCAACTGGCATTTTTGTACGCGCCGCCGGGCGACGTAAACGGGTAGCCGTCGTCCTCCTTGATCTCACCCCACTGCATGTTGAAGCCCTCTCGCCGCAGCGAGGCATCCGCAACGTTTGCCGGTATTCCTTCCCACTTGTCGCCCCACGGATACTTCGGATTTTTCGGCCCGCGTGCCGCGTATTCCCATTCCGCTTCAGTTGGCAAGCGCACCGTGTGGCGCAATCCTCCGGATTGCGTTCGCAAGCCAGAGGCTTGCGCCACTTCGCTCGCCCATTTGCAGAACTCCTGAGTGTCGTTCCACGTAACGACCACGACGGGATGATTGTCTTCCTGCTTGAAGCCAGGATTGCGCCAGTTGACGCCGCGCGCAAACTGCGGTTTGCCGTCCTTCGCAGTCCAGCCTTCGCCGCCTTTCTCCGCTTCCGTCTGAAACTTTCTGGCGTCCGCGAACACCCGGAACTGCGCCACAGTCACGTCGTATTTGCCGATGTAGAACGGCTGGCTAATTTTCACCTTGTGGGCAGGCTTTTCCTCTGGTTTGGCCTCAGGATCATCTTCCGACCCCATCATGAACTCGCCCGCTGGCACAAGCACCATTTCCATCTTCACGCCGCCGCCGAGATCCAAGGACAGCGCGGGTTCCAGGCCGTTGGCTTTGGCATAAGCCGCCACCTCGGCGGGCGGCGGGGCGGGCGGGGTTTCAGGTTTCTGGATTGGGGTTTCAGGTTGAACGGCGACGGGTGCGCCGCCGAGCGGCAGGGCCATGCGCACCCGGAAGCCGTCGCGGTCGACCCGGCCTCCGGGGCCGCTCTGGTCGCGGCAAGCGCAACAGCACCCGCCGGGGTCATTGCACCAGGCACCGCCCCGCAAGACACGATTGTTGCTGGTGGTCGGCCCCGTCGGGTCGGCCTGCGCCGCTTGTGCGTCGTACCTCTCCCCCCACCTGTCCTCGCACCACTCCCAGACGTTGCCGTGCATGTCGTACAAGCCCCAGGCGTTGGGAGCTTTCTTGCCCACGGGATTCGTCTTGCCCCCGGAGTTCTTGATATACCAACCCGCCTTTTCCAGCGCCGCTTCGCCCTGGCCCGTGTTGTATTCCGTCGTTGTCCCGGCGCGGCAGGCGTATTCCCACTGCGCTTCCGTCGGCAGGCGAATTGAAAGTTCCGAGCCGCGCGCATTAGCAAGCGGTTTGGTCTCCGCTCCCTTACGGTCGCGGCTCAGAATCGTTGTGGCCACCTCGCAGAACTTCTTCGCATCGTCCCACGACACTTGTTCCACAGGCAAGTCCGCGCCTTTCCAGCGGCTCGGGTTTGCGCCCATGACCTTTTCATACTGCGCCTGCGTCACCACATACTTGCCCAAGTAGAACGGCTTCGTGATCTTCACGGGGTGGACCGGTTCCGCGAGGCCTTGCTGGCCCATCTGGAACTCGCCCG
>JBEKKG010000285.1:0-8378 GCA_050010835.1 Planctomycetota bacterium | reverse complement strand
CGCTTCTGGCAGGAGATTTACGACGATCAGGGCAAGCTGGTCGAAACTCATGAGAAATATCCGGTGGATAGAGGCCACCAGGAAGTGTAGAGTGCCGCCATGTTGATTACGAAACAGACAGTCGCCGAAAGGATTGCCGCGTATCTGCACCACGACATCACGCTCACACAATTGGTGGATTGGGCCGAGAAGACCCTCATGGAAAGCGAGTTCGAGGACTCCGGCGCGGCCGTCATCTCCGCGGTTGTTTCGCGCCTTGGCCTGGCCGACGTCCGCGCCTTCGGGTTGGCCTGGGAGGATTGCGAACAGTTGCTCAAGCAACTCGGCTTCTCGGCGCGAGTGGATATCATTGCGGCCTGATGCGGTAGGACAAGCTTTCCAGCCTGTCCCGACAGCCTGGAAAGGCTGTCCTGCCCTGCCCGTCCGGATTTTTTCAATTTTCCCCTTGACAACGATGCGCCACACTCGTATGTATTATAGTGGGAGTGTTGTTTGTCCAAGGGATGGTCCCGCCCGATTTTGGATCGAACGGGTACCACAGAGACATTGAGACGCTGAGACACAGAGAAAGGACTTTGAATCTTTGAAAAACCGTAACCGTTCAGTCAGAGCCGTTATCGGCACGCCAGGACATGATTTCTCCAGATATCTCTGGATCCTGGCAAGCTGGGAAGCTTGCCCTACAACTGCGGGGGCACGCCGCTCTGCCGGTAGTAAGAATAGTAAAATTACCAAAGAGATTTTTCGCTTTGGTAACGCCCAAGGTGCAGTGGCCGAGCGTGCATTATATCGTTGTGCCAAGATCATATCATTATGTTCACCCCGTATTCGTCTCATGTTCGCCCCATATTGGCCTCATACTAGCCCCATATTAGGGCCATTTTCGGTCCATTTTAGCCCCATTTTCACTCCAAGAAGCCAGTATTTTAAGGACTTGCAACAACGGAGACTTCCTGGACCCTTAGCCTGTTGGAGTGCACTATCCACCGCAGGACGCGGAAGAACTGCATGACCGCAAGGGGAAGAATTCGCGCATGGTCAAATTGACATGTTGGTTGTTGACCTGTTGTGTTGTTGACCTGTTGACTGGAGGGTTTGGCGATGATGAAGCTGTGGTACGTCTTCTTGCTGGTCGTGCTCGTGGCGTGGGTCCGGCCTGCGCCGAGCGGTGAGGAACAGGGAGCGAATGTGGAACTGAAGGAAGAAGCGTTCTTGAATCTCTGGCCCGGGAAGGCGCCAGGGGCACTGGGCGAGACGCCGGAGGACACTCCGGCCGTTCAGGTTTTCCTCCCCAAGGCCGGCACGGCCACGGGCGCGTCCTTTATAGTGTGTCCCGGCGGCGGTTACGGCGGGCGCGCCGGACACGAAGGGGCGCCGGTCGCCAAGTGGTTCGCGGCCAACGGGATCACGGGCTTCGTCCTGCGCTACCGGGTGGGGCCGCGCTACCACCATCCCATCGAACTGGGAGACGCGCAGCGCGCCGTGCGCTTTGTGCGCGCGCACGCCGCCGCATGGAAACTGGACCCGGCCCGCATCGGCATCCTGGGCTTCTCCGCGGGCGGGCACCTGGCCAGTTCGGCGGCCACGCACTTCGATGACGGCGCTGCGCAGGCCGCGGACCCGGTTGACAAAGTATCCTGCCGCCCGGACCTCCAGGTCCTGGTCTATCCCGTGATCACCCTTTCCGGCCCGGACGCTCACGGCGGCTCACGCGACAACCTGCTGGGGAAGAACGCACCGCCGGAACTGATCGAGTTGCTGAGCAATCAGAAACAAGTCACGGCCAAGACGCCGCCCGCTTTCCTGGTGCATTCCACCAAGGACACGGGCGTGCCGCCGTCGAACTCGGACAAGTACGCCGAAGCGCTGAAAGCCGCGGGCGTGCCTTACGAATACGTCCGCGAGGACATGGGTGGCCACGGCTTCGGTTTGAAGGACACCTGGACCAAGCCCTGTGAGAAGTGGCTGCGGGAGAACAAGTTCGGGGCGGCGAACTAACAACAAACATCCACCACAGAGACACAGAGACACAGAGAATTCTTGGAACCGCAGATGGACACAGATGAACGCAGATAATCATTAGGGTTTCTTCTTAGCGGTGTCTGTGTCTGTCCATCCGCGTCCATCTGCGTCCATCTGCGGTTCCAAAAAACCGTGTACTTGCTTAGGAGGTGCGCATGCCGGACGTAAAAGTTGCAGTTGTCGGCGCGGGCAGTTTCGTTTTCGGCCCCAGCGTGCTCAAAGACGCCATCCTGGAGAACCGGCTCGGCGGGCTGGAGCTGGCCTTGCTGGACGTGGACAAGGAAGCAGTCCAGCTCATGGCCGGCGTGGGCCGGCGCATGGCCCAGGAGACGGGCGTCAAGGCCAAAGTCTCGGCACACACCCAGCGCGCCAAGGCGCTCGACGGCGCGGACTTCGTGATCTGCTCCGCCGCCCGGCAGATTCACAAGCGCTTCGGGATGGATTGCGAGATCGTAAGGCGGCTCGCACCCGGGCACCTGGTCACGGAGTTCGGCGGCGTGGCAGGCATCAGCTATTCGCTGCGGCAGATTGCGCTGATCCAGGAGCTCGCCGCGGACATGCGCAAGCTCTGCCGGCACGCCTGGCTTCTCGACACGGCCAATCCCATGCCCCGCGTGGCCCAGGCCGCTCACGAAGCCGGCATCCGGACCGTGGGCTTTTGTTCTGTCTCGATCTGTTGCTACGGCATGCTCTGGCGCATCTTCGGCGGCGAGGCCAGCAACTACCCTTTCACCAAGGGCCGCGAAACCTGGACGGCGGTCCTGGCCGGCTTGAACCACTTCAGTTGGCTGGTGGATCTGCGCGGCCGGGAGTCGGGCGCGGACTTGCTGCCGGAACTGCGCCGGCACCTCGCGGCCGGGGCGAGTTGCGGGCAGAAGCTGTGCGAGCAGTACTGCAAAGAGACCGGCTACCTGCTGGCCGCCGGCGACTCCCACGTGCGCGATTTTCTGCCGCCCGCGCCCGGCGCGCAGCATTTGCGCGAAGCCTCCCACGGCACGCCGGCAGAACGCCTGAAGCGCCTGAAATTGTTGCGGGACGTCGCTTGCGGCAAGGAGCCCTGGGACGAACTGACCGCGCACACGTCCTGGGAAAAGCCGATGGATCTCGTCGCCGCAATGGCCTTCGGCAGGCCCGCGGAGTTCTCGTCGCTGAACCTGCTGAACGCGGGCCAGATTCCGTCGCTGCCGCGCCGCGTCTTCGTCGAAACGCCGTGCAGCGTTTCGCCCCGGGGGCCTGCGCCGCGCAAAGTCCGGCTGCCCGCGGAAATCCAGCCCCTCTGTCTGCGGACCGCGCTGGTGACGGACGCCATCGTCCGCGCGGCCACGGCACGCCGGCGCAAGCTGGCGCATCGCGCCGTGGAACTCGATCCCACAGTGATTGACAAGCAGGCCGGCTGTGCGGCGCTGGACGAATGCCTCAAGGCCCATGCGGATGTGCTGCCGAGGTACGAGTGAGTACAGGGCAACAGAATTGAAAATTGAAAATTGCAAATTGAAAATTGGACAGCGCACGTTGACGGGCAATTTTCAATTTTCATTTTGCAATTTTCAATTTTCAATTTTTTTCCAGCAACAGGCAGAGAATTGTTGCGTCTAAGGCAGTGGCAGGCTTACCCCAAGGAGGCTCTGCACATGCGTACCCAGCCAAGGCTCCGAGTTCTGATCTTTGCCGCCGCTCTGCTCCTGAGCGTTTGGTTAGTAACCGTGTGCGCAGAACCATCCGGCGGCTCCGGCAGCGGACGCGACCGCCCGGATACAACCGCCGCGGAAGCCTTGCCCTGGCCCAAACCGGGCAGCCGGGCGGTCGCCAAACTGAAAGAGGAACTCCGCGCCCAGCTCGCCGAGGCTTTCCGGATCGTCCAGATCGGCCCCTGGATCGTGGCCACAGACCTGCCCGCGGAAGAGGCGCCGCGGTACACCGACTACACCATTGCCCGTTACGCCGCCGCCATCCAAAGGCAGCTCTTCACCGCGCACCCGCGCAGCGAACCGGTGAAGGTCTATCTTTTCCGCGACAAGACCAGTTACGAGACGTGGAACCAGAAACTCTTCGGCGAAAAGCCGGATACGCCCTTCGGTTACTACAGCCGCCACCATAACGCTATGGTGATGAACATCGGGACCGGCGGCGGGACGCTGCTGCATGAAATTGTGCACGCTATGGCGGAGCCGGATTTCCCCGAGATTCCGGCGTGGCTCAATGAGGGCCTGGGCAGCCTCTTTGAGGCCAGCGACCGGTCGCGCACCGGCAAGGTCATCGGCGTCACCAACTGGCGCCTGACCGGCCTGCAGAAGGACCTGGAGAAGGGCACGGCGCCGAAGCTCAAGGACCTGCTGGCCATGAGCGACTCGGACTTCTACGGCGCGCGCTCCGGCTCGAACTACGCCGCGGCCCGCTACCTGATGCAGTACCTTCAGGAAAAGGGCCAGCTCGAAGAGTTCTACACCCGCATCCGCGATAAGAAGGATCCCGACGCGCTGACCACGCTGCGCGGAGTCTTCGGCAATAAGTTGAGCGTGGAGCAGATCGAGGAAGCGTGTTACGCATGGGTGAGAACGCTCAAATTGCATTAGGCTTGAGAGATGGAAATTAGGCCCTGCCCCACTTTCCCAGGCCACCCGCCGAAAGGGCTCAAGCTATGAGGCGGGGGTTAGCAGAGGCGAGCATGAAGGACCAAGAACCGAGGAAGATACCAAGTTGGGCGCGGCTGTTGGCTGGGCTCTTCTTCCCTCCCGGTGTTTTTGTCGCATTCGGCTGTGCGCGGCTTCTCTCTTGGAGGCGTAGCGTGTTGTTCGCTGTGCTTTCGTATGCGAGCGTCATTGGCTTCGTACAGACGATGGCCTACATGGAGCACCACAGTTTGCCAGATGCTGTACAATTGGCGACGCTTTTGGGCGGTCTTCTTCTATTCTCAGCGCAGGGCTTCGTTCTCTACCGCATCGGCGTAGCCGCCGAGTATTGGTCTCCCGCCGTTAAGAAAGGTTGGCGTCGGGCAGGGCGGTTTGTTGTGGTTGTCTTTGCCTTTGGACTTGTGGCATTGGCCCTTGCGTTGATTCTACCGTTGATTCTACCGTTGATTCTACAGTTGATTCTGCCCTCATGAGTTGTTTCTCTTGGGATGCCCAAAGGGAACTACCTGCCCACCCAGTTTGCCCACATGGACTGCAGGTCCTCCAGTTTGCGGCCGTAGGACTTCTCCAGGGCCGTGGCGCAATCGCTGCCGTTGCGGACCTCAAGCGTGAACAAGGCGAAGCGCGGCGCGTCGCTCATAAGGAAGGAGACGATCGAGTAGAAGGCCAGGTAGTCCGCGGGCTTGGCGCCGCCCAGGTCCAGCGTGAAGATCTGGCGCCAGGGCTTGAGCTTCGTCTCCCTGGCCACGCGGCGCATGTCGGCGTCCCAGTTGCTGCCGAAGTGGATCTCGTTCAGTTCGTACTCGAAGCTGTAACAGAGATTCTGCTTCGTCACGGCGTGCTCACAGTAGGCGCCGAACCCTTCCGTCAACCAGGGGTACGTCTTGCCGTCAATGGCCTCCAGCATCAGCATTTGCCCCAGCATGAACAAGGCCATGTGCTTGGTGGGCCTGGGTATGGCTGGCTCCCCGAGATAGGAGTTGAAGAAAGCGCGATGCCGCCCGTTGACACCCGCGGCCTTGCGCGCCAGGACCTTGTCGTCCGCGCTGCTCTGCGTCAGCAAGCCGTCAATGGCAATGTTGTAGCTGGGCACGTCCCAAAGGATCAGCATCTCGTGAGTATCGGGCCGGGTCTGCGACAGGACAGTCGTCCGGGTCGCCAGCTCAAGATGCATCTTCAACTGCTCCAGGGCCGCGGCCACTTCCTTCAACTCGGTGTGCGCCCGTTCCTCGACGCGCCGCGTCTCGCCGGGCTTGGTAACAGCGGGTCTGGCGCCTTCCCTCTGGGGCGCATCGGCAACCTGCATGTAGAGCGTAATGTGCTGGGTTTCAGCCCGCAGGAACTTCAGCCTGCTGGTTTGTTCGTAGGTCTGCTGGTTGGCCTTGGCCTTGTCATCGCGGAGACGCTGTGCTTCGGCTTGGATGAGTTGCGCGGGATTGGCCTTGGTCTGGCACTTGGGGCAATAGCCCCACGGCACCGCCTCAAGGACGTTGGGGATCGGGTCCTTGGCGAAATGGATGTACGCGTGCCCCGGGAAAATCGGGAGATACCCGGTCCCAAGGCACTGCGCGCAGCGCGCCGCCGGCTCGCCGGCCCGGGGCGCAATCCGCAGCGCGGCGGCGGGGTTTTCCGCAGCCAGGCCTGGCGGGTCCGGTGCCTTGGCGGCCGCATCCTTCCCGGCGTTGGGGGCGCCGGGGCCACTGGGGGCGCTGGACTTTTTCAGTTCCGCAGGCCCGGGCTCGTCGTCATCAGCGCGCCGGTCGGCAGAGACTCTCGCGGCCGGCTGGTTGAATAGCTCAACAGGCCCTGTTGGCGGCCGCGCCGCCATGCTCGGGGCGGCCGCTGGTTCGTCGCGGGGCGCGGCCACGGGGGCCTGGGCCGTCTCCGAGGAGTCTTTAGATTTAGGCTTGGATGCGGACTGGCTTTCAGACAAAGGCAAGGCTGCCGCTGCGCCCGCTAACGGCTCGGCGCCTCCATTGGCCGGCGCCAGCGGCCGCACGGGCTCGTCTGCTCCGCCGGCAACAGTGCTGGAAGGGCTGCCTGGTGCGGAAGCCGAGGGCTGCTCCGCATCCCGGCTTGAGGCTTCGGGGCTCACCAGCGCTCCGCTCGTGCCGCCTCGCTTGGCCACGGGACTCTTCCGCCACGCCACGAACAAGATCAGCGCCACGCCGGCGAGCGCGACGCAGGCGGCCACCACGCCCAGGGCCTTCGCGCCTTGAGGCCGTCCTGCGGGCCGGATTACAGGTTTGAGGTGCAGATGCTCGTGCACACGGTTGGGGGGCAGTGGCGCTGCCGCCTTGGCGGGGGGGTTGTCACAGACCACGAACGATTCGCCGTCCGTGTTTCCGGGGACCATTATGCGGATTCGGCAGGCCGAACACACCGCCACCGTGTCAGCCAACTGCGCGGGGAAGCCGATGCGCTTATCACAGTTTGGGCAGTCGAATACGATGAACTGTGGCGCCGGCTTTGCGGCGGAGGCGCCGCTGGCCGCGCTCGCGGATTCAGCGGGACCAGGGGCGGGCTTCATTCTCCCCGCCTTCCAATCGTCAACTCTTCGCGCTTCTTGTCCCGGAACTCAACGTGGCAAGCCGTGCAAGAGGAGGCCACTTGATCGAACTTCCCGCTAAGGTCCGCCAGTTCCTGGGGCGCCGGGGCGGCCTTCAGGGTTTGCAGGGCCGCGGCCAACGCCGCCACCGCCGCCTGGTCTGCGGCCAGCAGCTTACGGAATTCGTCGGAATCGCGTTTCACTTCATCCAGGCCTTGGAGCGCGTTGACAAGCGTGAGCAGTTCGCGGGCGCTGAGCCTGGTCTCGTTGTCGGCGCGGCCGGCCGGCGTTTTCCATTCCGCGCTGTTCGCGGCGGCCAGGTGCGCCCCGGCCTTGCGGATGGCCGCCATCGCTTTCGCGAGGGCCGGCACCTCGGCCTTTTCGCAGAATTGCACCTTCAGATCGGCAAGGGTCTGGTCGCCGGCCTTGCGAGCGGAGGACGCTGCGGCGTAAAGCCCCGCAAAGCTCTCTTGCACGCCGGCGCTTTTCATGGCGGCAACCGCGTTATCCGGGGTCATTTCGCCAAGGACCACGCTGGCCACGGCCGCGGCGGTGGGGGCACGGTCCACTCCGCAAGAGCAATGGATGTAGATCGGCCCGGCAAAATCCCGCACGGCCTTGGCCAGCTCCAGGTCCCGGCCGGCGGGGAACCCGCTATGGGCGATGGGCAAATGGATGTACCGGATGCCCAGCTTCCTGGCCCGCTCGACATCCGGCGGCCCGCTCTCGACCGAGATGATCGTCTGGATGCCCAGGTCTCTGAGCGCCAGAAAGGCCTCGTCGCCCTCGGGCGCGCCACCGGAAAACAGCCGGGAGCTGAAGCGCCAGGCATTCTTCAGACGGGAATCCGCCACCGGCCTGATCCCGGCGTTCTGGCCCGGCGCAAAGACGGCGCCGGAAGCCACGCGGGAGGAGGCCGCATTCCCTGTCCCGCCGCCCAGTCTGAAGTTCGGGTATGCCGGGTTGTTGTGTGGAGCGCAAAAGGGGTCGTGGCCGCTCCGCATCGCGCCGCAGGCGGGGTTCCCGGCCAGCAGGAGCAGAAAAGCGAAGACCGTAACCCTGGCGTCCATAATGTTTGTCCTCTGACGCAAACCCTTATTATAGACGGTCGGGGCTGCGGCGGCGCGATGCGGAGCGGCCACGACCCCTTTTGCGCTCCACACAACAACCCGGCATAC
>JBEKKG010000284.1:0-8412 GCA_050010835.1 Planctomycetota bacterium | reverse complement strand
CACCCACGGCCGGCAGGCCTCGGGCCCCGCAGCGCGCAGGACAATGAGCAAGCAGCGAAAGTCCGGGGAGGCGCGCTTGAAACAATCAACGTTGGTCGCCTCAACCAGGACCTGTCCGGTTCCCAGCACTGCCGAGCGCGCGCCGCCAGGACCGGACCACTCATATTTCCCTTCCCCGCCCTGCTGCAAAATCAGATTCAGATACCAGCCGGGGCGCAGGGATTCGATGCAGCACGCGGACAACGCGTCGGGCACGTCCGAACGGAAAGCGCGTGTCTTGCTGTCACGAAAAGCATGTGCGGCCGTCACCATCTCAAGCTCGGCGGTCAGCTCAATTGTTGTGCGGCTCATTTTCCTTCCTCCTCCCGGCACACTATATCATACTCTTGGTGCTGTGCTCTTCCAGGAGCATACCAAAAAGTTGTCCAGAATCACGCTTTTGTTCTCCCGGCTCACTCTCTGGCAACACTGCGTGCCGTTGTGTGTCACCCACTGAAGTCCTGAGGTCCGGTCTGCGCTGGTTCCCGGGAAAGAGGGAAGGAAGCGGACATGAACGAAGAGACTGAACGCTGCCTGATTGCCCGTTTTCGAACGGGCGATACGGGCGCCTATGGCGAGCTGTTTGACGAGCACCACAGGCGCATTCTGCATTGGGCTTTGCAGATTGTGCGCAATGAAGAGGCGGCGCTGGACGTGGCCCAAGAGGTCTTCCTGAGGGCCTTCGAGGAGTTGCCTTATTGGCGGGCCGAGGCACGCATCAGCAGTTGGCTGCATCGCACGGCTCTGAACGTGTGCTTTGAGTTCCTCCGGGCGGACGAACGGCAGCGCCGCTACGGCGAACAGCCGGCGGACTCCTGTGCAGCGGCCTCGCCGGAAAGCCTGGTGTTGCAGAAAGAGATTCTGAGCGCCATTGACAACGCGGTTAGAAGTCTGCCGCCCCGCCAGCGCGCGGTCTTCGCGCTGAAGCAATACGAGGATCTGGGTTTCTCCGAGATCGCGCCGCTGCTGGACATCACCGCGAACGGCGCCAAAGCCAGTTACTATAGGGCGATCCTGGCCTTGCGCGAAAGGTTGCACAGGTTCGCGCCGTAATAAACCGGATTCTCAACGCAGAGGCCGCGCTGCATACTCTGCGTTCAGAAATCCGCGCTAACCCGGCAGTCCCGCAATGAACTCCGCCACGGCCGCGTTCACCGCTTCGGCATGAGTGAAGAACAGCGAATGGCGCGCGCCGGCTATGGCCACCAGGCGCGCGCCGGGAATGGTCTGCGCCAGCTCGCTGCCGGCGGCCGGCGGGAGCACCGGGTCGAGCGCCCCGTGCACCACCAGCACCGGCAGGCGCAGCTTTGCGGCGGCTGCAACCTGCTCAAAGCCTGCCAACCCGCAGATGGCGCGGCCATAGTAGCCGTGCGTGCGCCGGATTCGCGGGCTGGCCATCCACCGGGCCTCTGCCATGCTGGTGCCGTAGAGGCCCAGGCAACCTTTGGCCAGCCAGACGCATCCTCGCATCCACCCATAGGGGACCACGTAGGCCAGCGGCGCCAGCGCGCGTTCGATCCGGGGCAGGTGCTTGCAGGAGCCGAAGGTGCCGATGAGCACCAGCCCGCGCAGCTTGACGCGGCCACGCAGCGCCACCAGGAGGCTTATCGCTCCGCCCATCGAAGCGCCGCCCAAGACCAGCCCGCCGGAACAATGATCGAGTTTGCGCGCGAGGATATACTCCTCGGCATGGCGGGCGAAGGAGGCCAGCCGCTCCTCGCCGGCCGCCGGGCTGTTGGGTGTCTGAAACAAGTGGAGGGACGCGACGGCGCCCAGCGGGAGTTGCCGGATGAACCCCAGGCCGTCAAGGCCCAGGCCTGGCACCAGGAGCAGCGCCGGGGCCTGGGGAGCGGAGCACACGTACGGTGCGGCGGCGGGCACAAGGGCTTCCAGCACGCCCAGGCTTTCCGTGCGGACAGACTCAGTCCGCAAGTGCTTTTCCTCGAGTGCGGGAACGGGCGGCAGATCAGGCTTCTCGTGCATGTGTGGCCCCAATGCCCAATGCGCTCTACACCGCCGGCGGTTGCTGGTCGTCCGGCAGTGCTGAGCGGATCACGGTATAGACCTGCGCGGCAAGCTGGTCGCGCTGCTCGCGGCCGGAGTCCGCGGCCACTGGGATCGCATCGTGGAAAAAGACGCGTACCGTGCCGGGCCGCACGAGATAGCGGTTCTTGGGATTGGCACGGCAGGCATCAATCAAGGTCACGGGAACAACGGGCAGGTTCATCCGCAGGGCCAGGCCGATGGCGCCTTTCTTGAACGCCTGCAGCCGCCCGTCGGGACTGCGTGTGCCTTCGGGAAAGATGATGTACGAGCGGCCGCCGGCTGCGGCGCTGGCTGGCACGGTGGCGTCACCGGAACTGTGCGCGCCAATCATTTCCTGAAAGATCTGAGCCGAGTGCCGGGCGCGTTCCCGGCGGATGGGAATGAACTCGCTCAGGCGCATGCCCCACCCGAAGAACGGAATCCGAAAGAGGGATTCCTTGGCCAGGAAACGCACGTCATGCGTCCGCAGGCAGGCCTTGAGCAGAATCGGAATGTCGAGCGCGCTCTGGTGGTTGGAGAAGAAAAGGCAGGGCCCAGCGTCCCCGGGCGGCGGACGCAGCACCTCCACGCGAATGCCCGCGGCGCTGACCAGCCCTCCGCTCCAGCATCTCAGGACCCAGCGGCAGCCCGCTTTCTGCTTCAGCGCGCCGCAGAGCATGGCCATTGCGCCCCAGAAGCCCGACCAGGGTGCCACGAGGCCAGCCATCAGCAGCGTGCGGAGCAGGCTGCCGTTCGGGGTGGGGCGGTCAGTAAGTTCAGGGAGAAGCATCGTATTGGGCTTTAGGCATTGGGGTTGGGGCTTTGGATCCGCACGGTGAGAAGGCCATGCCTCAAGCCTAATGCCTAGTGCCTAACACCACAACGCAGCTTTTCAGAAAAAGCGTGGACTTAGCACGCGCCCGATATAGACTCAGGGCTTGCGCTTGGGCAATTGGTCGGAATGCACGTGCAATTTGCCTCGTTTGACAGGTCAATTCTCCAGTATTGCGGGATTGTTGGAGAATGCGACAGGTAGCCAAGTGACAGTTTCTTGACATTAGTGACGATTATTTGACAGTTACAGTTCAGTGCCAGGAGTAGCGATTTACGACTGGAGCGTGTCAACAATCCTAATGACATCCGCGCTATACGTTTGGTAGGTGTTGCGTAAACTTATATGGGTGAATACTTAACATTAGTGCTATGAACAGCGATTAGCTGATCATATAAAATAAGAGTGCGCTCGAAGATTGTGAATCCCCGAGCGCAAGGCAGGAGTTTTTGGCAGGTTTCAGGTGTCCATCCAAACCGCAGGAAGCGATCCAGCGAACACCGGTGGGCTGAGATACATAACTAGCAATCTTCGTGCCATACATTCTGCACCGGTTGGGCATTTGGCATTAGGGACGCGCTGGGCAAGGCCTCAAGTCTCACAACCAATATCGCAACTGGTAAGCAAGAGCCTCGGCCAACGCCTGGTGCCACGAGCGCGCCGTGTGTAATTCCAAGGTAACCTCCTTACAACGTGCGATGTCGCCTAGAATCTGAGTGCGCATGGCTTGGGCCAATCTGCGGTCCAGCATCAGGACCCCAGCTTCAAGATTGTGCAGCAGACTTCTATGGTCGAGGTTGTAGGAACTGACCACCAGCCACACGTCATCAATCACTGCGGCCTTGCAATGCAGCATGTTGACGGGATACTCGAACAGCCGCACGCCACTCGCCAGTAGCTCGCTATACAATGCTCGCGAGGCCAAGGCCACAATGCGCAGGTCGCTGTACATGGGAACTACAACCCCCACTGCCACTCCGCGCTTGACGGCATTGCGCAAGGCGCGGCGGATGCGCCGATCCGGTATGAAGTACGCATTCTCGATCAGAATGTAACGCTGTGCACGTCTGATGGCCCGCAGATAAGTCTGCCGCACTTGGATGCGCTTGAGCAGATCTTTGTTGCTCAAGACCCAGACCGGCACGTCAGCACTGGTGGCGGCGCACTCCCCGCGGCCGGTGGCTCCGCCTGCGCTTATCCGCTTCACAGCGGGCGGTTCGTGGGCCTTGGGGGGCGGCGTGAGTTGCTCGGCCCGCCGCCAGGCCAACTCGATCAAAGCGCGAAGTTGCCTGGCTGTTTCGGGGCAGTCTATGCGGCAGTGCGTGTCACGCCAGCCTGCGCCGCCGCTCTCGTTGGCCGCGTACTCGTCGCCAATGTTCAAGCCACCCGTGAAGGCAGTGTTCTCATCCACAACCAGGATCTTGCGGTGGTCGCGGCGGTTCATCGAGCCTATGTGTGTGAACCAGAGCAAGTGCAGCGGCCGGTACACTGCCACTTTCACGCCGGCACTCAGCAGGCCCGCAGTGTACTCCTCAGGCAACCCTAGACAGCCCACCCCATCATACAATAAGCGGACCGTGACTCCACGCGCCGCCGCCCCGCAAAGCGCCGCCGCAAACTGCCGCCCGATGCTGTCGGCGCGCAGAATATAGGTCTCCAGGTCCACTGACTTTTCCGCGCCCTCGATTGCGGCCAGCATCTCCGGATAAGCCTGTTTGCCGTCCGTGAGCAGCTTTACACTCGGGGCCACGACATGCGCTTTGGCCATCGCGTAGCGCATGACCGCGGCCCTGTCGGGTGCTTCGGCAGCGCCGCTTTCCGGCACGGCGAAATGCCCGTGCAGAACTTGCGGCCCCAGGCCGCGTTCGATGCGCCGCCGCAAGCGATACCCGTAGAACACCGTGAGCGCAGTCAGACTCACCGCGTAGCTGCAGACTGCCGCTGCTACGCCCGTGACCAGCACACCCAGCGCCAGCGGGCCGAGCACCGCCACGCCGGCGCTGGCCAGAGCGGGGCCGATCTTGTCGAGGGAGGCCAATGGGGCGCCCCAAGCCCAATAATCCTCGTTGACCTTGCGCAGCAGGGCTAAGGCGCGCTCTCCAGCCGCTGCCTCGCCGGGCCACAGCAGGCTGCCAATGCGGAACTGCAGGCAGGCCAACGGCAGCAGGGTGGCAGCATTTGAGACGGCCTGCCCCGCGAGCGCCGCAGCTTTGTTGGCGCGCACGAGCCAGGCGAAAACCAAACACAGGGGGACATGTATTCCAGGCAGTGGAAACGCGGCGGCGAAGATGCCGGCAGCCAGACCGCGCGCCACCCGCTCAGGCGGGTCGCCCGTGCCCAGCAGTTTGCGCCATATCCGGCGCCCACGGTTCCGAAAATGAGACGACATGGCCTGGAGTTTTAGGAACAGAATTGGAAATTGGAAATTGAAAACTGAAAATTGTCCGCTAACCCGCCAACGCGCACAGAGACTTGCTTTTCGAGTTTGCTAATGCGCCGCGCGCACAGGGCCATCCTTCCCCTTTGCCCGCTTGCTGGTGACCTGGATAGTCAAGGTGCCGGTCTGCCAGCCCAATCGGGCTGTGACCACATAAGTTCCGGGAGCCGTGAACTTATGGACGACCTTGATTCCGGAACCCGTTGTACCGTCGCCAAAATCCCAACTGGTCTGGTCGCTGCCGCCGACTTGCTTGAGCACCACCCGCAGCGGCGCGCGGCCCGAGAGCGGCTTCGCCATCAGGATGAGGGGCGAAGCCCCCGCCATTTGGTAAGCGGCTATATCAGCAGCATAGATGAAACGAATCCCCGCTTCATCATCCGCGTGCAGATCCTGCGCACCGGGGAGGATCACGGAGTTCATCGTTGGCAGGTTGCCTGCACCACAAGCGCCAACGATCTTCGAAGGGTCCTTGTCGGAATGATCCAGACCCAGCGCGTGGCCCATTTCGTGGAGGATCACAGCGTCCAGATCAGCCAGCCGTTGGCCATTCACTGGGGGCCACACGATCCCGTCGTCGCTCCGCTGCCATGTATAGTTGCTGGCGTTGACCACGATTTCTGCGCCGTAAATGGAGCCGGCGGCGTCCGTGGTCAAGGTGGTGTAAGCTAAGAAGATCGGGTCCGGGATCTTGCTCCCATCGCTGTCCCAAACAACGCAGATCAGCGCCGGACCCGCGCTGAACTTCAAAGTGTTGTTTGCGGCTGCGGACCAAGCCTGGGCGGCACGGTCCACGGCCTGTCCGAGAATGTCCGGCGCCCCAGGCGCGGTGTTCCAGGTTATCGGGCCACTCGCCAACGCCGCTTCTCTCCACCGGTACGGAGATCCGGCGGTACTGGTGTAGTACGTGTAGCCCAACGCCCGCGTTTCGAGTGGCGCCGTGGTGAGAAAGACAGCGCAACAGCCAGGAAGCAGGAGAGACTTGAGCACAGCCATGAGTAAACGCACGATTCGCATCCTCCTCTGCACATTGACCCCTCTGGGGCTTGGCGTCGCAGCAGGCGTGCCAACCGGTTCCCAGTCTTCGGGCATCTGCTTAAGCCATTAGGGCAAGCCGGCTTACAGAGTCAACGTCGCTGCTTGCCTGGTAGTGAGAGCAAGCTTGAGGCGCCTCTCCTGTCCGGCCGGCTGGACATGCGTGCCTGCTTTCCGGACAGAATTCAAAACTCGAAAGAAAAGGAAAAGAAGAGAAAGAGCAAATGCGTCGTCGCGCGCTAAGCCTCAAGCCTGAGTTGTTTTCTCTTCGGCTCTAGGTTACAAATCCCTGCCTCATGAGCGAACTTGCGCCCACTCAGTCCGCGCTGGCCGCGCGCGCGCGGCTGGCGGTTGGCGTCCTGGCTTTCTGCTGCCTGCTTTGGGGCTATTCTTTCCCGGTGATGAAGTTCGGCGTCGCCGCCCTGGAGCGGCACCTGCGCGTAGGACAATCCTCTGGATTGTCCGGCAACCCGGAGGGTTGCCCTACTGGATTGTCCGGCGACCCGGAGGGTCGCCCCCCACTGCCGTTGGCATACGAACTTGCAGCCAATGGCACATTCCTGGGCTGGCGCTTTCTGATTGCCACGGGACTGTATTGGCTGTTGAGCCGGACCCACCAGCGCCGTTTCTCCAAGGCCGAACTCCAAGGCGGACTGGCGGTCGGAGCCACCTTTGCCCTGGGGATGCTGGTTCAGATCGGCGGGCTGCGCTACACACTGCCGTCCATATCCGCCTTTCTCACAGCGCTGGCGGTCGTTTTCGCACCTGTGGCGCAGGCCTTTATTTTTCGCCGGCGCGTGGGCTTCAGCACGTGGCTGGCCATCGGCGTGGCGCTTGCCGGCATCGTTGTGCTCTCGCTTCCTAACCCCGGCGCGGTTGAGGGTGTTGGTGGCTCCCTGGGAGGCGGGGCGCCGGCGCTGCAGGCCCCGCCCTTGCCGCTCCTTGGTGAGATTCTCACGACTCTCGGCGCGGTGTTGTTCACTGCGCAAATCCTCTGCTTGGACCATTACGGCAAACAGGGCTCCGCCGTGCGCCTGACGTTGATCGTGTTGGCCACGACCGCTCTGCTCTGCACGCTTTTGGGCGTTGCGCTCGGCGGCCCAACCATCTACAACTGCACGACGTTGCCGGCGCTCCTGAGCGACTCCAGGTTCTTGTGGCCGCTGCTCAGCCTGGCGATTTTCAGCTCCGTCCTGGTGACGCATCTCCAGAACGGCTATCAGCCGTTCATCTCCCCGGCGCAGGCCTGCGTGGTGTATTGCCTGGAACCGGTCTTCGCGACGCTCTTCTCAGTGCTGTTCCGAACCGAGCGGCTTACTTTCACGACCTGTGCAGGCGGGGCGGTGATCCTGGCGGCGGTGCTGCTGGTGGCGAGGCCGAAAAGTGACACGTGACAGGTGACAAGGAAAGAGACAAGAACAACGCGCGCCACACGATAGACAATCCAAAATCCAAAATCCCAAATCGAAAATGTCCACTCTGGCTTTCGCCCCCGCCCGCGGCTAAAATACGCCTATGAGTGTCTATGACCGCGACTATATGGAGGACACGGAGGAAGCCGTGCAGGCCGGCAGGCTCCGCCACAAAGCGGTGTTCGTCCTGTTGGTCATCAACGTGGCGGTCTGGGTATTGTGGCAGTTTGCCCGGGACAACCGCGGCCTGGGAATTTTCATGGAGCGCCACTTCACCGTCAGCAGTACCGGCGTGCTCGCGGACCTCCGCCTGCACACGCTGCTCACCAGTTGCTTCTCGCACGAAAATCTGTTCCACATCCTGTTCAACATGCTCTTCTTCTGGATTCTGGGCGAGGACGTCGAGCGCATCTATGGGTTTCGCGACTTCTGCTGGCTGTACATCTTCGCCGGCGTGCTCTCCATGTTCGCTTTCGTGGGCCTGGAGGCCCTGCGCGGCACGGGCATCCCGGCCCTGGGAGCATCCGGCGCGATCATGGGCATAGCGGTCGTGGCGGCGATCTTCGATCCACGGAAACCCATCTCCATTTGGGGCGTGCTTACGGTCCCGCTGGCCGGCCTGGTCTTCTTTT
>JBEKKG010000283.1:0-8510 GCA_050010835.1 Planctomycetota bacterium | reverse complement strand
TGCACGAATCGCGCCAATAAGCGCGCACCCAAGCGTAATACTTGGTGGCGATACGCGCATCCGGCCCGTATTTCTTCACATCGAAGGAGGTGGTTCCACTTTGGGCCGGGACTTCGAGGGCGAGCTTGGCTTTGCCGCGGTGCTCTCTGCTCCCTGCTCCCTTGGGCAGCACCAACGCCACCCCGCCGACCGCCGCAGGGTCTTCATGCAGCGCGAACGGCGCCACGACCTCGACCCCGGCAGCGATAGTCAGCACCAGCGCGTCGGCGGGCAAGGCGCGCATTTCGGAGCCGCCTCCGGCAGCAACTTGCAGGGGTTCCAGCAACTCTGCTTTGCCCGCCGCGGGAGAGAACGGCCGTGTCGCCAGCCAGCCCAGGCCGCACAAGATTACAACGAGGATCACCCAGCGTCTCATCGCTGTTTCACGTTTCCCGCTTCACGATCCACGATCCCCGCACCCCGCACCCCGCACCTCGCTCCCCGCTCCCCGCTCCCCGCTCCCCGCTACTTCAGTTCCTCACCCACGGCCTTCAGCATTTGTTCGGCCACCAGCTTGTTGCCGGCGTCGCTAAGGTGGACGCCGTCGGCAGTGAGGATGCCTCTCTCCTTGTTGTCGGGGTTGTTGGCCTTCAGGTAATCAAGGAAAGCCTTGTGCAAGTCCACGAGCGGCGTCTTGGTCTCCGTGGCCACTTTGCGGCTGATCTCGCAATACTCTTCCAGCATGGCGTCGGAGTTGTTCGTGCCGGAAGCCTTCTCGCCGATGACCGTGGGTGTGCAGAGGAGCGCGCGCGCGCCGGCCTGCGTGATGCGGCTGATGAGGTCCTTCAGACCCTCCTCATACTTGTCCTTGGGGGTGCCGCCGGTCATTTTGCCGTCGGGCTGCTTCTTCCAGTGCCACACGTCGTTGATGCCGATGTAGATGAAAACGATCGTCGGCTTCTTGGAGAGCACGTCTTTGTCCAGACGCCCCTGCAAGTTCGGGACCTTGTGGCCGCTGATTCCGGCGTTGACCGTGGTGAGCTCAAAATCGGGGTGTGCTGTGGTGATCGCCTTGGTAGCCAGAGTAATGTAGCCCTTGGGTGAGCTGCCGCCGGCCGTGATGGAATCGCCCAGGAAAACAATCTTGTCCCCTTTGACCAGGGGCTTGGCGGCCTCATCGCCGGCAAAGCAAGCCACTGCCACGAGAACAAGAACGCTGCTGGAAAAGAATCGCTGGTGCATTAGTCCCTCCCTGCTTGGGTTGCCTTTGAGTTACACCGTCCACGGGGTAACGCCGGTCACACTTATTATGGATACACGGCGCGCGGCCAAAATCCTGTTTTTTTTTGGGGCTTGAGGCTTGGGAGTCTGATGCCTGAGGCCTCGAGCCTATTCCTTCAACGCGGCAAGCTCGACTGGTGTATAGTAGTCTGTTGGTGGAGGAGGCAGGCGTCCGGCCATGGAGTTTGCGGCGTCAAGAGGTTGACCAACGTGGCGGAGCAGTCAGGGAACAATGCACCTCAACCGGGCGCGACGCCGCCCGGCGCTGGGCACCGCCCGTCTGTCCGCGCTTCCAGTTCAAGCTCTTCACCACGCCTCAAGGATCTCGGCAACTTCGAGCTGCTCAGTAAGATTGGCCAAGGCGGCATGGCCACAGTCTTCAGGGCGCGGCAGAAAGCCCTGGACCGCGTCGTGGCGGTCAAAGTCCTCCCGCCTTCCATCGCCAAGGATGCCGAGTTTCTGGAACGTTTTCAACGCGAAGCGCGCGCCTCAGCCAAACTCAACCACCCCAACCTCGTCCTGGGGATTGACGTCGGCCAGGATGAAGCCACGGGCCTGTGGTACTTCGCGATGGAACTGGTGGACGGCCCCAGCTTGAAGGAGGCGCTCAAGGAACAGCGCGTCATACCGGAACAGCGCGCGCTGGCTATCGCCATGCAGGTCGCCAAGGCGTTGGAGTGCATCGCCGCGCACGGCATGGTGCACCGCGACGTGAAGCCGGACAATATCCTGCTGACGAAAGACGGCGCAGCCAAGCTTGCCGACCTCGGTCTGGCCAAGCGCGTTGCCGACGATGCGTCCCTCACGCAAGCAGGCTCGGCCCTGGGCACGCCGCACTACATGGCGCCCGAACAGGTGCGCGGCCTGAAGGACGAGATTGACATCCGCACGGACATCTATGCTTTGGGCGCCACCTTGTTTCATATTGTCACCGGGCAGACCCCCTTCCACGGCGCCACGGCGGCAGAGATAATGTCCAAGCATCTGACCGCGCCGGTCCCCAATGCGCGCAAGACCAACCCGGCGGTAAGTGAGGCCTGCTCGCGGCTCATCGAACGCATGATGCAGAAGAAAAGAGAGGACCGCGCCCAGACGCCCGCCGAACTGCTCAAGCTGCTCGACAAGGCCGCCAAAGGCGAGGTGCTCGCGCCGCGCGCCGCTTCCCGCAGTGGCGTGCTGCCGCACGTGAGCGCCAAGCGCAGCAAGCGGGAGGCCGCCGGCCGGGCCAGATCCCGCTCGGCCTTGCCCGTCTTCATCGCCCTGGTGGCTGTGGCAGCGCTGGCCTTGGCCGGCGCGGCCGTCTTCTTCCCAGGAAAGATACCTGAGCTCCTGGGCTTGGCGCCAGCCGCTTTGAAAAATGAGGATGGCGGGAAACCAGCCAAGGCGGAGCCCAAACCAGGTGAGAAGAACGTGGGCACGGCGGTCTCCGCTGAAACTCCGGACAAGGCGCAAGCTGTGCCTGCGGCGGGGGAGGCGGAGAAGAACGCGGGCCAGGAGGCGCCGGGAAAAACACCCAGGCAAAAAGCGAAATTCAAGCTCTTGGGCGAGAAGGCAGCCACGGAAGATGAGGCCGAGTTCGTCGGACCGCCGGTGCGGATCTCCTATGGGCCGCCGGCGCCCGGCGAAGTAGTTGCTGCGGGCGCGGCGGACCAGCCCGAGGCCGAGGCGAAGTTCGGCTTCCGCGGCGACTACTACGTGGGAGAGAGCTTCGACACGCTGAAGGGGACACAACAGGACCCGGTCATTGATTTCAGATGGCCGGCGGGTGTGCCGCAGGGCTATATGCCGCGCGTCGGCTTCTCCGTGAAGTGGAGCGGCTTTGTGGAGCCGCCGGAGAGCGGCGATTACGTGTTCGAGATTGTGGGCTATAGCGGCGCGCGCCTGTACATCGGCACCTGTTTGCTCTTCGACGCCTGGTCTGCAAGGGACGCTCGGGGCAAGAGCGTCCCTGTGAGCCTGCAAAAGGGGAAGAAATACCCGCTGCGTTTCGAGATTCATAACCGCAGGGACAGCGCCGCGGTCGCCTCGCTGAAGTGGGGCCTCGCCGATGGCCCGAGCAGCTTCGTCCGCGCCGAACTGCCCGAGGCAGTTGACCCGGCCGCCCCGGCGGGCAGCCTGGCCGGAGGCTGGAAGGCCGACTACGGCAAGTGGGGCAACGACGAGCCGCTGGTCACCCGCACGGAGCTGGCCATAGCCTGGAACTGGGGCTCCGGCTCCCCCGCACCCGAGATACCACCCAACAGGTTCTGGAGCCGCTGGAAAGGCCTGGTCGTGCCGCCTGAAACGGGCGACTACGTTTTCCATGCCGCTTCGGAGAGGGGCGCCAGGCTCTTCATCAATGACGTGCTGGTGTTGGATTATTATAACGTCGGTGGCGGCAGAATGGACTCCCCGCCGCTGCGGCTCGAGAAGGGCAAGAGCTACCTCGCCAGCATGGAGCATATACAAGCGGGCGAGGAGGGCAGTTGCTCCCTCAACTGGTCCAGCAAGGATCTTCAGAAGGCGCCGGTCCGGGCGCAGGGCGTGGGGGACCCCAGCGGCGTGCTGCCTCCGGCCGGCTTCCTGGCCCAGTACGGCCTTGGGGATTCGACCAAGGTCCTGCAGACCCGGCGCGAAATCCAGGCCGGCTGGAACTGGAAGAACGGGCCGCCCGCGCCCGAAATCAGCGGAAACAGGTACTGGGTCCATTACACCGGCTGGATCATCCCGCCGGCTGACGGCGAATACACATTCTCCGCCGACTGTTGCGGGGGGCTCCATTTCTGCCTCGACGATGTCTTTTTGTACGATTCCGGGATGCGCGGCCAAGACGCGAACGTGGACTTCGGGCCCTTGGCCCTGAAAGGCGGGAAGCACTACTTCCTGTATGCAGAGTACTGGAAGGGTTCAGATGACGGGCGGTTGCTGCTCTCCTGGCGTGCGCCGGACATGCCCAAGCGCCGCGTGACGGGCGTCCTGCCGGAAACTTACTCCGGGACACCGGCCGCCGAGGCCAGAGGCACACCGGGATTGCCCAAGGACCTCGGGCGGATCGAGGCCGGCGTGGTGGCGGAATACGGCAACGCCGAAAAGCCCAAGACCACGCTCTTCAAACGCCTTGAGGGGCGCATGGTCCACAACTTCTTTCGCAGCGCGCCGGCGCCGGAAATCATGGGCCAATCTTTCTGGGGCCGCTGGGTAGGCGGGTTGAAAGTGCCCGCGCCCGGGCAGTATGCCTTCCAGTTGGAAGCGGAAGCGGCTGCGGAGCTGAAGCTGGGATCGGAAGGCACATCAATCGTCAAGGTGGGGGGCGGACCAAAGCCGGTGCGCCCCGGCGCGGCGGTCAAGGATACACGCCCGCCGGTGGCCGAATCCCCGCCTTTGCCTTTGAGCAATAAACAGATTTACTTTCTGCAATTGTCGTTCACCTCCGCCAGGCTCGGCAGCGACACCCCCTCATACATCAAGCTGCTGTGGAAGCCGCCAGGCAAGACGGAATATGAGGAAATCCCGCCCGACGCTCTGGTCATGCCGGTGCAAGCCAAGGAGATAACGCGGCGGTTGCCGAAATGATCGTGGATCGTGGAGCGTGGAGCGCGGGACGAACCACGCGCCACGATCCACGCGCCGTGGCGGCTTTCAGCAGTTCTGACGTTGCATTTCGGCTGGCCGCGAGTATACAGGCCCAATGTCAGGCGCGGCCCCAAGGCACTTGCCCAGGCCGCTTCTTTTTTTATGGGCGTGGTTGCCAGGAGTGTTCGGGAATGCCAAAGCTGAAGACCCACAGGGGCTTGGCCAAAAGGGTCAAGGTCTCCAAGCAAGGCAAGATCAAGCGCATGCAGGGCGGCCACAGGCACTTGATGACAGGCAAGGGCGGTGGCCGCCGCCGCCGCCTGAAGCGCGGGGTCATAATGACCGGTGCAGATGCCAAGCGCATCGGCCGCCTGCTGGGGATTCGTTGACACGGGCCAGGAGCCCGTGCGAAACATTGAACACGGGCGAGACGCCCGTGCTGCATTGAGGCCAGACCGGGACGCGCACTCCCGGCGGCCCAGACGCGGCCCGCTCGATCGCCGCATAACGCCATAGAAGGAGGGCAAGATGCGCACCAAAACGAACGTCGCTCGCAAGAAATACACCCGCAAGATTTTCAAGCGCGCCAAAGGCTACGTGATGGGCCGGCGCAAGATGTTCCGCACGGCCGTGGAGACCGTGGAACGGGGCGAAGTCTACGCCACCCGCGACCGCCGCACGCGCAAGCGCGTTTTGCGCGCGCTCTGGATCACCCGCATCAGCGCCGCGGTGGCCCAGCACGGCTTGAATTACTCGCGCTTCATCAGCGGCCTGAAGAAGGCCGGCGTGCTCGTGGACCGCAAGATGCTCGCCGATCTCGCCGTGCGCGATGCCGCCGCCTTCAAGGCTTTCGTGGCCACGGCCAAGGGCGAAAAGCCGGTAGAGCCCCCAAGCCCCCAACCCACAGCGGAACAGCAGCAACCGGCAGCCACTGGTGCCGGCGAGACGCCGGCGGTACAGGAGGCACAACCGGCAGCCAGCAATACAGAAGCGGCCGCCGGCAAACCCACACCGGCAACGGACAACTGACGGCGAACTAAGGCCATGTCACTGTGTGACGATCTTGAACAACTCCGTAGCGAGGCGCTCAGCGCTTTCACAGCCGCCGGGGACGCCAAGGCGCTGGAGGCCGCGCGCATCAAGTATCTGGGTGCCAAGGGGCGGTTGAAGGACCTGCTGGGCCAACTCGGCAAGGCCCCGGCAGACATCCGGCCGCTGGCGGGCAAGCGGGCCAACGAGATCAAGAACGAACTGGAAGGCGCGTTCGCCAAAGCGCAGGCGGAACAAGGGCGGGCCACGGCGGCGGCAGTCCCTGTCTTCGATATTACCGAGCCGCTCCCGCCCGAGGCGCGCCCGCTCCTCGGCAAACGGCACCCGCTCACGCGCACCGTGGACAGCCTGATGCAGATTTTCCACGCGCTGGGGTTCGAAATGGTCGAGGGCCCCGACGTTGAAGACCCGCGGCACAACTTCGACGACCTGAACATCCCGCCAGACCATCCCTCGCGCGACAGTTTCGACACGTTTTTCCTGGAGGGAAACCGCGAGGCGCTCCTGCGCAGCCAGACTTCCACCGTGCAGGTGCGCATGATGGAAAGCCGCCCGCCGCCGCTGCGCGTGGTCGCGCCGGGCCGCGTGTACCGTCCCGACAAAATTGACGCCACGCACGCCAGCACGTTCCATCAGATTGAAGGCTTGTACGTGGACCGGGAGGTCTCGATGGCAGACCTGAAGGGCACGCTGAAGCTCTTCGTCAGCGGACTCTTCGGCCCGGACACGAAAGTCCGCTTCCGGCCCAGCTTCTTTCCCTTCACCGAGCCGAGCGCCGAACTGGACTGCACCTGCCCCGGCTGTCTCGGCAGGGGCTGTGCCGTGTGCAAGGAAACGGGCTGGGTCGAGATGGGCGGTTGCGGCATGGTTGATCCCGCGGTCTTCGAGGCCATCAATCGCACCCGGGGCGACGACGCCTATGATCCCGCCGTCTGGTCAGGCTTCGCGTTCGGATTCGGGACCGAGCGCCTGGCCATGCGCCGCCACGGCATCACCGACATGCGGCGCTTCCTGGAGAACGACTTGCGCTTCCTGAGGCAAATCTGATGAAGCTTCCGCTGGCCTGGTTGCTCGACTACCTGCCCGCCCAGTTGCGCGGTGAGACGCTCGCCGACGCCGTGGAGGCGGCTTGCCACAGGTGGGAGTTGGAGCCGAGCACGAGCCTGGCGTTTTCCCTGGGCAAACTGTTCACCTTTGCGGGCTTCAACTGCGATGCGGTGAGCGGGGAAAACGAGCAGGCCGTCCTGGAACTGGACGTGCTCTCCAACCGGCCGGACGGCCTGTGCATCCTGGGTCTGGCCCGCGAAGCCGCCGCGATCCTGCGCACGGAACTGGTCTATCCGCCTTGGGATCTGGCGGGCAAAGAGGGCGGTGAGCCCGCCGCGGCCTTGGGCCAGGTGCAGGTGGCGGAGCCGGAGTTGTGCCCGCGGTACACGGCGCGCATCATCCGCGGCGTGAAGGTTGCGCCTTCCCCGCAGTGGCTCCAGGAGCGCCTGAGCTGGATGGGCCTGCAGCCGCGCAATAACATCGTGGATATCACGAACTTCATCTGCTACGAACTGAATCAGCCCCTCCATGCCTTCGACCTGGCCACGCTGCATGAGCGCCGGATCGTGGTGCGCCGCGCGCGGAACGACGAGCCCTTCACGCCGCTGTACGACGAACTGCCTCCGCTGACCCCGGAGACGCTGGTCATAGCGGACGGCAGGTGCGCCCGGGCCATCGCCGGGGTGATCGGCGGCCAGGGTTCCGAGATCGGGCCGGAAACTACCGAAATCCTGCTCGAAGCCGCGTACTTCAACCCGGCCAACACGCGGCGCACCGTCAGGCGCCTGAAGGTCCTGGAAGGCCGGGGCACGGATTCGAGCTATCGCTTCGAGCGGGGCATTGACGTGGAAGGCGTGGCCCAGGCTTCGGCCCGAGCCGCGCGCCTGATCGTGGAGCTGGCCGGCGGCCAAGTGGCGCCGGGGCTGCTTGACGTCTGGCCGGTTCCAAGCGCGGAGAAATCCGTGCTGTTGCGCTTGAGCGAACTGGACCGCGTTTTTGGCGCGCACGTCCCGCCGGAGGAGGTTGGCAGAATCCTCGAAGCCCTCGGCTGCCGCATCACGGCGCGTGGTTCGGCCCGCCTCACCTGCAGAGTGCCCTCGTGGCGCCGTGGGGACCTGGAGCGCGAGATTGACCTGATCGAGGAAGTCGCGCGGCTCCACGGCTACAACCACGTGCCCGCTGTCACCGCCATGACCGCGCAAGTCCCGGTGTGTTCGGCCATCGAAGCGGCCTCCGACCGCCTGCGGACGCTTTTCACGGCGCTGGGTTACTTCGAGACAGCCAGCGACAGCTTGATTGATCCGCGCTGGCCGGCCCCGGCGCTATGGACCGAGGCGCGGCCCGCCCTGCTCGACCGCGCCAGTGTTTTGCGCGAGGACCATGCCGCGCTGCGCACCAGCCTGCTTTCGTCCCTGCTGGCCCTGCGCCGCTACAACCAGGACCAGCGCAGCGGCGAAGCGCGGCTGTTCGAGTTAGGGAAAGTCTTTCTCCCAAGGGGGCAGGAGTTCGAAGAGCGGCACATACTCGGGGCGCTCGACGACCGCGGCTTTCAGACGCTGGCGGACGCAATCCTGCGCATCGCCGAGGCCCTGGAGATGGAC
>JBEKKG010000282.1:0-8602 GCA_050010835.1 Planctomycetota bacterium | reverse complement strand
GACGGGGTTGTCCAGCACCACGGTGGCGGTCATGTTCACGTTGTTGAGGGTCACCCAGCGGACGCGCGCGTAGTTCCCGGGGACGCCGGCATCCACCACGCGGATCAGGACTCCTGGAGTGAAGCCGTCGGCCTTTTCAACGTGCAAGCCGTCGGTACTGAGGTTGCCTTGCTCCTGGGGGTACTCGGAGTGGCCCCACAGCGGGCCGTTCATCTCCGAATGTACCGTCAAGTGCCCCTCGATGCGCGCGAATTCGGAAGCGCTGATGGAATCATTGCCGGACAAGGCCATCTTGACTTCGAAGATGGAACGGAAGGGCGTGAACTGCGGCCCGCCGCCCTTGATCTTGTAGTCGGCGAGCAGCCTGCCGCGGCCATCGTAGACCAGGTCCCCCGCCACGTGCGGCATTTCGGTGCCCTCGGTGAGCTGGATCATATTGCCTTGGGCCGAAGAGTAGTGCAGGACGCGGCGCTCCCCGTTGAGACACACGCAGCCGCCGCCGGGGTTGAATTGCTTGGAGTCGTCAACCATCAGTGAGGTGCTCCCGCTAGGGGTGGGGTCCATGAGAATGGCGGAGCCCAGCAGGTTGCCCAGCAGCACCGGCGGCGCGCTGCTCAAATTGATCTTGCCCTGTTCGTCCTCCACCTTGGCCGACCACAGCAGGCCGCGGGGGTTGGTCACGTTGACTTCGAGCTTCTGGAGAGCCGGCCCTGCGGCAGGGAAATCCATCGTCACCTTCAGGTCTTTTAAGGTGGTTATCTTGATGAAGTCTTTGCTGGGATCAAAGCTGGCTTCGAGCTTCACGAGTTGCGTCTGGGCGTGGGCAATCGCGGCCTCAGCCCCCAGTTGCGCTTGCAAAGCGTACAGGTCGCCGCGCGCTGTACGGCCGTGCAACACCATGGACAAAACGAACGGCGCGGCCAGCGCCAACAAGCCTGTCAGCACAGCGATAACCATGATGATGGCCACGCCTTTGGCGCGCCTGTGGCACAGGCTGCGCGTAAACCCCTTACCGTTCAGAGCCGCGACCGTAAGGGAGCGGACCGCTTGCTTACGCGCGCGGCTCGGATGGCTCCTCTCTTCTGCGGCGCTGTGCTCAGGTGTCATTTTGCTTCCCCTTTGCCATCGGGCTTTACGCTTGGGGCTTTTATTTCCCCGCTCTTGGCGGCCGGCGGCGGGGCCTGGCCTTGTTTTTCCGCGCTCGTGTTCTTCGCGTCCGGAGCCTTGGCTTTGGGCGGGGCCTCCGAGCCGTCCGGGCCGGAGAGTTTGAGCTTGTTGCTGGGCGGGGGGGCTGCGGCCGTGGCCGCACCCTGATCCTGGCTCTCGACGTGCTCCACTTCCGCGATGGAGGTCTGTCCCAGCATGGAGATGTTCACCGTGCGCGTGCGGGGGCCTTGGATGATGGTGATGCTGAGCGGCCCGGCGTGGTAGCGCAGGTCCAGCGACCCGTCGCCCGCGAAATAGACCGCATTCCACGGCGCGGCGGTGTGCTTGAAGCTGCAGTTCTTGGGGAACTCCAAGACGTTGCCGGGCGCGGCGGACATGACGCGCACCTCATCCACCAGCCCATCCAGGCTGGCTGTTTCGTGCCCGACCATGAGCGGATAGTCGGAAAGAGGCGTCTTGCCGCCGAGACCGGCCCCCACCAGGCAATCATCCACCAGCAGGCGCGTGGAATGGCGGTCCCAAGCCATGGCCACCTTGCTCCAGCGGCCCGGGACTATGGAGTAGCCCGTGCTCTTCACAGTCTTGCCCCCGGAGTTGCCCTCCAGGATGCCCCTGAGGCCGACCTTCAGGTAATAGGCGTTCTTTTTGGAGAAGACGAAGTTGTCGCCGGTGAAGACGTAGGTGGCGGGCCGGATGTAGGCCTCCAGGTAGCCGCCGTCTTCGCAGTCAAAGTCCGGATCGGAGCCCAATTCCACACAAGCGCCTTCGCGCAAGCGCACACACTTGCCGACTTTGCCGTCGGGGTACGACTCGGCGCCGCGCATGATCGCATCATGATATGCGCCTGTCGTCTTGCCCAGGTCGTTGCGATCCTCGAAATGCCAGAACCCTACGGTGTGATAAACCCAGGGCACGATGCGCCGATGCTCCACATCGAGTTCCACAAAGGCGGGCGCATTGGCGCTGACGGCGGCGTTGCGCGCCTGACGCAAGGCCACGTCCAGTTGCGACGCCGCGCCCTGCTCCTTGAAGGTAGTGCTCATCTTCACGTAGGTGCCGACCCCCAAAGCCATCATCATGGAGACAATAGCCAGCACGGCCAGCAGTTCCATAAGTGTCACGCCCCGTAGCGCAGGCATCTTGCCTGTAGCGCCGTGGCAGGTCCGATGGGAATTATGGGAATTATGGGAGGTATGGGAAGTATGGGAGTCATGCCAGGGCACAACACGCGCTGGGGCCTGCCTCTTTTCACTTGCCATAAGTCACCTGTCACTCGCCCCTCGTCCCTAATCCCTCGCCCCTCGTCACTTGTGTTTCGGCTTAGGTATGGCTGCGCCAAAATCCTTGGCTTCGGGACCGTTCTTGTCCCAGTTCACGATGTCGTCACTGGTCTTGTGGCCTTCTTCGTAAATGCCGTTGGGGCCTGCCGAGATCAGGCGGAAATCGTGTTTCCGTGGGTTCTTGCTGCCGTAGTCATGATGATGCAGGTAGCGAATGGGGCGGCCCCAGGCATCGGCGATCTCCGGCTCGCCGTTGCGGTTGGAATCGCACGTCTTAATGTCCCCATCGCGAAGGTATGGCCCTTCCTTCTTCTCTGTCCGCAGGCAGCGCCAGAGGTTCTCCGAACCGCGGATGCCCGTCTCGTCGCCATCGGAGGGCGGATAATCGTTGAAGTCCGTCGAATACCGCTCCAAAGCGCCTTCCAACAGCTTGATGATTGCCTTGGTGGCGTTCTCGTTGGCCGTCCGGCGCGCGGTGCCCAAAGCCGCCAGCACCAGGGCGCTAAGCACACTGATGATGGCGATGACCACCAGCATTTCGACCAGTGTAAAACCGTGCCGCCGGCTCATGGTGTCGTCCCACCTTTCTCGTGCTAAGGCTTCTTCTCCGGTTCAGTTTTTTTCTCCGGTTCAGCCTTCTTCTCCGGTTCAGCCTTCTTGGCCGGCTCCGCTTTTTTGTCAGGTTCGGCCTTCTTTTTTTCTCCGGGCTGGGCAGCGGGTTCTTCAGTTATTTTTATTGCGTCAGGGACATCTCTCTCAATCGGCCCGACGCCCCTGGTCACGAGCACAATGTTGTCCGCGGTGGCTTGCACAGCTTCCTTGCGTGGCGCCTGCACGAAAACGCCCACCGTGAGACGGGCCAACTTTTGCAATTGCAGGGTGAGTTCGGCGGCCCTCTTGCCATTGATCCAGAGCCGCAGCTTCCCGGTCTTCATGTCATCGGTGTCCATACCCAGGCGCACGCGGCCGTCGGCGGGCCATTCCTGTTTCAAGCCGGCCCAACCAGGGGCTTGGCCGCCGAAATCCTTGAAGCGGATTTTGAGCTCATTTGTCTCGTCCTTGCCGAACTCCGCCTCAAAAGACGCCCCCACCAAGGCGGCCGAGGCAATCCGCAGCCCGAACGAGACGGGGCTTGTCGGCTGAATGTACAAGTCCGCCTCCAGCCGTACGAACTCATCGGCCTTGATTTCCTTGAAGAATTCCGCCTTGCCGCCTTCATTGATGCCTTGCTGGCCGCTGAAGACCAACTCCCCGTTGATAACGCTGGGCTTGATAACGCCGGTGGGGCGCATCCGCCACATTTCTGGGGGTTTGTTGTCCGAGAACGTTATGTACTCCAGGGTCATGTCCTCATTCTTGTAGATCTTGTCCAGCGCCTCGGCGGCATAATTGCACGAGCCGTCAACCGCGAGGGCTTGCTGGAAGAGGTCAATTGCCGAGTTTTTGTTCTTCTCGGCGTTGGCGATGTAGCCGAGTCCGCAGAGGGCCGTGACATTGCGCTTGTCCTGGTTGCGCGCTTCATGGAACTCCGACGCAGCTTCCTCAAAATGTTTCTTCCCCAGCAGCGCCGAGCCTTTGCCGGCGTGGTATTCCCCAACCGAGTTGTCAAGCTTGAGGGCCGCAGTGTAGGCTTCGAGCGCCCCGTCCCATTTGTTCAGCTTCAGCTCAGTGGCGCCCAAAGCGGCGTGCGCCGGGGCGTAACGGGGCGCCAGTTTGGCGGCGCGCTGGAAGGCCTTTTCCGCGCCGGCAAAATCCTGTTTGCGGAATTTCCGCTCGCCGATGAAGTACTGCAGGAACGAGTCCGGCGGGTCCGTTTCGAGAAAGTCCGCATATTTCTTCTCGGCTTCGTCCCGTTTCTGTTTGGCCGCCACGAGTCCTTCGGGCGTGTTCTGTGCCTCTTCGAGTTTGGCTTCACGCTCCAGTGCCGCGATGCCGGCCAACTCCAGGCGCGGCATGTTGGATTTCATGTTGAGCGCTTCTTTGCCCTTGACGGCGAAAACAGCCAAGGAATCGCGGTCGCCGGCCAGCAACTTGGCGAAGGCCTGCAGTTCCTTGGCCTCGGCGCAGTTGGTGTCATTATTGAGGACCATCTCCGCCTCGGAATAGGCTTCGTCCAACTTGCCGGTCATGATCCTCACTGCCGCCAGGCCCAGTTTGGCCTGTTTCTGCCGTTCATCAATCCCCAGCGCATCCTTGAAGCTCTGTTCCGCGAGCGCGAATTCGCCTTCCTTCAACATGACCATGCCCTGCCCCACCAAGGCGGCGACATTCTTGGGGTTCTTTGCCAGTGCGTTGGTAAAGAGTTCCTTTGCCTTCTCCGGGCGGCCGGAACGAAGGTAGAATTCCGCGCAGGTCACTACGACGTCCTGATCGTCCGGCGCCATCTGGAAGGCCTTGTTGAGGTCTTTCTCCGCGGCCTCGAGGTTGTCTAAAGCCAGGCAGGCCTGTCCGTGCAGCAGCCAACTGCTGCCTTTTGTGGGCGCCACGTTCACCAGCGTCTCGGCGGTCTTGAGCGCCTGGGGAGCCTGGACATTCTGAGGGAGCAGGTAGAGTTGGCAGAGGAAGGCCAGCAGGTCCGGCCTTTTGCCGCCAGCCTCCTTCTCCAGGATCTCTATGACTTTGGGCAGCAGCGCCGGGTAAGTACTCGCTGCTTCCTTGGCGATCCTCAGGATCATGTCCGGCTTGCCAGCGTTTTCTTCCAGGAGGCGCGCCAGTTCGGAATCCGGTGTGGCCTTATTCTTCTCGGACTTCACCTCTTCCTTCTTGTATCTCCGCGAGGTGCCTTTCTGCATGTCCCGGATGATTTTGACTCCCGGGTCGTCGGTATCACTAATCGTGCCCCTCATAACAGTGCCGTCATTGAAAACGACTTCAGCGTTGGGCCGAACGTGGAACAACTTCTCTTCTCCGGCGCGGCTGAGTGGGCTGAGCAAGAAGGTTAGGATGATGAGAAACAAGAAGGGCAGAAGCGCAGCCCTCCCCCTGGCCCCTCCCGCAAGGGGAGGGGGAACACAAAAGCCGGTTCTTGCGAACGAGTCAAATTCAGGTTTCATGTTGCACATTGTGCCTTTCTTATCCGTCCCCACCATTTTGACGGCTGGATTGTGCAAGGTGCTGCAACATTCAGAAGTTCTTTTCAGCGCGCTTTGGCCTCAGCCGCAGGGGCGCCGCCTCTGCCCGGCAGGTCTGCCTTGGGAGGCGTCTTGATGTCGGGAGCGCCACCGGGAGCGGTCTTGGGCGGCACTTTGGCGTCTGGCGCAGGCACGCCGGGGCCGGGCTTGAGCGGCACTTTTGTGTCTGGCGCAGGCCCCGCGGGTCCGGGCTTGAGCGTTGTTGGCTGAGCTGGCCCAGGGGCGGCTGGATTGGCCGCGGCTTTGTCGGGGGCGACAGGCGGGGCGACAGGCGGGAACTCATCACCATAGCGTGGCAGCTTTATGGTTCCTTCCAGGGCGGGTCCAGGGTCGGGCAGAATCTGTGGAGGCCGCATCACGGACCCGGAGGGCAGAGACAAGGGCACAGGCTCATAAACAATCACTTTTGCCGGTTTGACAAAGATGCACACGCCCGCCGTAAATTGGTTGCCATTGTCGGCGATGTAAAACACCTCGCTGCTATTGGCGGTTAAGGAGGCCTTGTCCAGTGGCACCTGGACGGGGCGCCTATCCTCGGACACTTTGGGCCGTTCCTGGCGCGGATTAAGGCCCGCCGCCACGACGACCGCCAGCAGGGCTACCACAAGCAGGACACGGCCCAGTTGTTCATCAATCATGCGCACCATTGCGGTTCCTCCGACAACGTAACTGTTCAGTCTCCGAGCCGCGCGCGTAAGCAAGCGGCGATTTCCGCTCCCTCACGGTCGCGGCTCGGACTGAACGGTTGCCTGACGACTTGCTTCTGACCCGAGACTTGCCTCCATGCCAATCCAAAATCCAAAATCAAAAATCCAAAATGGTCAGGCCTCACCAGATCCCCCGCGGCCTTGGCCGGCTTTGCCCTGGGCGCTCTTCCCCTTCCATTTTGACGCCCAATTCCTGCACCAGATTCTCATTGAGCAACCCGGACACGGCCACCGTCGCGTCCACGAAGTCGCCCCTTTCCCTGTCCTTGAGTGTCACGTGGAAACCGCGCAGGCACAGGTAGCGGCACCCGGTGCCGGTCGGCTGCTGGAGTTCCCACAACAGCCTGTTGAAGGCTTTCTCCTCTGCCTGGAGCGACACCTTTATCGGGAACTGGACAATGCGGCTGGCGCCGGCCGGGGCCGCAGTCTTGTCCGGCGCGGCCTTCTTGGCGGCGTGGGCCGGCGCGGTGCCATCGTCTTCACCCGCGGCAGCGGGAGCGGCCTCCTCGCTTTCAATCATGCGGGGCGAGTAGTACTTGAGGTAGGTGATCTGCTTGACGCCGGCATTATGGCAGGCATTGATGAACGCCTCCACCACGGCAAGGCGCAAGAGTTTCACCGCCACTGGGACGTCAGCACCCCCAACCTCAGCGCCGCCGCCCAGGCTCGGCACGGGGAGATGCAGGTTGTTGTTGGCATTCTCAATCATCTTGATGCGCATGCCGTCATAGTAATTGTTGGGGTCCTGTTGGCCTGCGGCGGCGACGGTAAAGGCGTGCAGCGTTTGGGCTGTGCCCAGCTCAATTCTTTGGAGTTTCAGCAAGTTGTTGCTAAGCAGCCCCTCGTTCTCTTCAATGGCTTTTTTCGCCTCGGTTTTGGGCATCAGCCCCTTCTTCTGCTCGAAGTTTTTCTCCCACTCCTCACGCGCGGCCTCGGCATCGTCCCGTTTGGCGGCGGCTTCAACCCAATTGCCGCGCACAAACATGAAGTAGGCGATAAGCCACACCGCCGCGGCCGCGGCTGCTCCGAGAAAGAGGTTTTTGTTATGAGACAGCATTGGTCATTGCTCCTTAGGGCAGTTGCCCGTTGTCCCTCGCCCCTAACCCCTCGCCCCTCGTCACTTGGGTGCAAGTTTCAGCGGCCCTGGCGCAGCCTGCGGCGCGGCGGCCTTCTTTGCCGGCGGCGGTGCGGCGCCGAATAGCTTGGGCGGCTTCTTGTCATCTTGCAGGTAAATCCTGAACTGGAACAGCTTGGTGTCCGGCCTCGGGGCTCTCTCGTCTTCGGGCACCGTTTCCATCTGCACTATTCTCACGCCGGGAACTTCGAGCAGTTTTTTGCGCACCGTCTTCTCCCACTCGTCGTTGAACTTGGCGCCGGGGTAAGTGTTGATGGTGTAGTACCCCTTGGCGATGAACTCCCGAATCGGTTCGTCCGCCGCGTCCCAGGTGCCTCCCGCGGGCCCGCCTGCGGCGCCTTCTCCCTCCTTGCCGGGACCCAGGTACGTATACATTATGTCCCTGGGCACATCCCCGGGGTTTTCCATACCCCGGAGAGCCGAGAGGAGCCTGAGGTAGGTGCGGCCCATGCGTGTCAGCCGCGCGTAGTAATCGGCTTTCTTGTCCAGGGATTGGTTAGCCAGCAGACTCTTCTGGAACTCTTCCTTTTGCAGTTTGGCCTCTTGCTTGTACCCCTCGAACATATCCGCGCGCTCGGCGGCTAAAAGGACCGCCTCCCTGGCATGCTGCCAGGGCAAGATGAGACCCAACATCAGCACGACAGCGGCCGCGATGCCGAAGATAGTCTTCTGCCAGAAACGGCGCTGCTTGATGAGTTTCTCCGGCAGCATCGCAAAATGGACACTCTGCGGGTCGGCGTCCACGATGGCCAGGCCGAGCGCCACGGCCATGTCCGGGACTTCCCCCTCGAAGCACCGCGCGCTGGCCGCATCCACCTTGCGCATGTCCAGGTTGCTGGAGAGATCCAGCACCTGCACGGGGCGGCCGATTTTCTTCTCGAGGTACTCGCGCAGGCCATTGAGGCGTGCGCCGCCGCCTGAAAGGATGACGCGGTTGTATTCAAGTTTGGGCAGCTTGGCCTGGGTCCGGCAGAACATGATTGAGGAGCGGATGGCGCCGGCGATGTTCTCGGCGCCTTCTTTCAGCGCCCCCTGGAACTGCAACTCCTGTTTGCTCGGAAGCTGCGCGCCCTCCGGATACAAGCGCGCGCGTTGGTGTTTGAATTCGGTCGCTTTGGCCGTGCCGAGCTTCAGGAGCTTGTCGAGCGCCACGGTGAACTTTTTGCCGCCGCCGGGCGCGCT
>JBEKKG010000281.1:0-8611 GCA_050010835.1 Planctomycetota bacterium | reverse complement strand
TCAACAGACTCGGTCGCCTCGCCGGCGTTCGTCCAGCCGCGGATGCCAGGCGCGTAGTGCTTGATTTGGGTATACCCCAGCTTGGCCGCGGCCTCAACGCCGCGTTTATACTTTGGACAGTCCTCATTGCCGCAATAAACCACGATCAGTGCGTCCTTCTGCGCGGGGAAAAGAGCCGCGAGCCTATCCTTGTTAGCATCCAAGTCAATCGCTCCCGGGATGTGGCCCCGCGCGAAGGTCCGCGTACCGTTGCAGTCAAGCAAGGTCACCTTCCCGTTGGTCATTGCGCTCTTAAGGTCATTCAGACTAATGTGCTCGGCGGCTGTGGCCTGCACAGCCCAACCGGCGATACTGAAGGCCATCAACAACACGGCGAACGCGAAACGTTTCATGATTGTCTCCCTTAAATGCGGCCGGATGAGGGTATGCGCAAGAGAAGCTCCCAGCCAAATGTCCCCATGTCAAATTTGTTCCTTCTTGTATGGAAGCGTCAGCAACCGTAGCGTTTTCCGCGCCACTACATGGACCACCTTTTTAGGCAGCCGCAACAGCGCAAGAGAATGGCGCGGGAAGATGAAGACGAGGACTCCGGCGGCGATCATGGCCGCTTCGATGGCCAGCACCTTCACGCCCACGCGCTCATAATCGTCCGTGCCGAAGCAGCCGCATTCTATGTCGATGCCACGCGCCAACGCCAAGAGCACTGCCCCGCCGAATCCCAGAAACATCAGCACCGTCACCGCTGCCGAGTACCGCAACCACAGGCCGCAGATCAGCAGCAACCCGATTACAATTTCTGCCCAGGGAAGCGTCAGGGCGACAATCCAGTTGCCTAACGGCGGCAAAATGTCGAAGTTTGCGATCGCTCTCTCGAACACCGCGGTATTGGGCACCTTGACGATCCCCGCGTAGAGCAGCACGCCGCCCAACGCCACGCGCGCCAGCAGCATAACGAGACGAAACACTCGCGCGCTCAACTGTTGATCTGGCGCGACCGCCGCCACGAACGGCGCCACGAGCGGCGCGACGGAATGATGGATAAGTCTGGTTACTCGTTCCACGGCACGGATCCCTCCTATTTTCCGGCGGCAACCGCATTTTTGGCGCTGTTGTGAAGCATCTCGATGATCACCGTGTCTGGAACGCCTGCGGTTTTGAGCTTGATCACATCATCGGCGCTGAGCCGGGACGGATGACTTTCCGCCACGGTCTTCAGCATGTCCGTTTCGCTGGCGCCTCGTTTCACCATGTTGACGATTGTGTCCCTGCTGTCTGCCTTTGGCCAGGCGAACCATATTCCACCAACTCCAACTGCAAGTGCACCGAGCACCAGGGCCTCAATAAGGATTCGTTTCATTTTCCGGCCTCCCAATGAGTTGTGAGTGAATTGCAGCGAGCACTGGCCAACAGCTCCCTCCTTGGTTCACGTAGAGCTTGTTGCGCCAGTGCTCAGCGCCGCGCACGTTACTTCTTTTCGTGAGCCTTTTCTTCACCAGCGTTCTGTTTCGGTTCTCTACTGGTCTCTGCTTTCCGCTCAGTCGCAGCTTCCTTATTCGTACTCTGTCTTTCTTCAGCAGCGTTCTGTTTCGACTCTCTGCTAGTTTCCGTTGCTGCTTTGCGCTCAGTAGCAGCCTCCTTGTTCTCAGCACTCCGTTCGGTGGCAGCTTCCTTGTTCGCACTCTGCCTTTCTTCAGCAGCGTTCTGCTTCGACTCTCTACTGGTCTCTGTTGCTGCTTTCCGCTCAGTCGCGGCCTCCTTGTTCGCAGCGCTCCGTTCGGCGGCGGCATTTGTGTTTGCGGAGTGTAGTTGCGCTTCGGATTGCCGCTGCTCACTCGCCTTTTCACGCGTGGTTGCTTCGGCTTTCGCCTGGCGCACCTTTTCGCTCGCCTGTTTCTCGGCCTCTGTCGCGGCTTTCCGCTCGGTCGCGGCCTCCTTGTTTACATAAGAGGCATCCACTTTCGGGGCTTTAATCGTCTCTACCGTCCCTTTACGCTCCACAGCGGGGTTCGGCTTCTTGTCTTTGAGCAGCGCCTTCTGTTCTGCAACTCGGCGGCTGGCAGCCTGTTCGGCGGCCTGACGGTCCACTGGGGCCGCTTTGCGGTCCGCGGCTGTGCTGGCGTGCAGGGCTGCCGCTTTCTGGCGCGCCACCATAACGGGTGGTTCAACCGGCGCTACATTGGCCAATTTGGGCCGGTATACTTCGATTGTGTTGGCACTACGGCGCTCGCCTCTGATGGGCTGCCCCGCGGCGATATTGGCATCTACCACTTTGATGGCCACTAGCTGCCGGTTAGTAGCGCGCTGAACAGTAGTCATGGGCACGCCGCTGTTGATTATGCGGTTGTTGTTGTAAACATAGGTGTTGTTCACGATCTTAGTCCGGTTGTAAAAGTCGCGGCGCCGGCCCTCCGGCTCCAGAACCAGGCCCAGGTTGATATCAAGGAAATTGCCGCACGGGACAAAATTATAGTAACTCATGCCCAGGCCGGCATCAAAGTCGAACCCCACGTTTACGCCATTCAGGCTGAAACCGACGCCCACTTCGAAACGTGATCCGAACGGCAGCGGCGCCCAGCCGTAACAATCTTCCGATTGCCGCCAATTGACCCACGCGGGTCCCCAGACGTTGTCCGGCGCCCAGCTCCAGCGATGCCTGGAGTTGTAGCCCCAACGCCCGTAATGGAACGTGGCCCATCCATACGGCGAGTCAGATTCCCAATACCACCCACTATCCGTCCAGGCCCAATGTCCGTTGTTTGCGTACGGGCGCCAGTTGGCGTCGCGCACTCCATCGGTTGGCTCCCACACCCAGCCGTTGCCGCCATCCTGGGACCACGCGCCGTAGGGACTAAGTGCCTCGTAGAAGAGGCTGATATTGGCCTGGTCAGGGGCTGGCGCATAAACCACTTCACTCGTGCTGGGTGCTGGTTCCACTGCACTCGCGCCAAGTGCCGCTGGTTCCGCGGTTGGCGGCGCCGCCGACGTCACCGGCGACGCGGCGGGCGTACTGCCCAGTTGTTTGCCGTGATCGAGCATTGCGGCAATCACAGTTGCAGGCACCTTGGCGTCTTCAAGCTGCTGAATGTCCTCGGCGCTCAAGTCGTAAACCACAGCCGAGCTCTCTACGAAAGCTATCAAGACGTCGTCTCCAACCGCAGACTGCTGCATCTTAATGACGTCATCCACTCCTACTGAGGCCCCGAAGGCGCCACAGCACAGCGCCAGTGTACCCACCAGCACACAACTTACTCTATACAACATGTTGCACCACCCTTCTTGAGCAAAATGCACGAGCGAGGTTCCGGGTCTCAGGACCCAGAACAAGAATGACGCCGCCGGACTAAGCTGAGCCCAGTGTGCTATTCCTCCAAACACAGCAATTGAATGCGCAACTGTGGGGCCAACTATTGCTATCTCTTGACGCCCCCAGGATCCGAATTCATAGCCTAAGGGCCGTCCGCAAACACTCCACTAGTGACCGGGAATCAGTGGCCTTCCGGATCTGAAGCAAGGCTGCGCCGTGACTACTGCCCCCACTTGTCCACTAGGGGCTCCGACCGGAAATTAGACGGACCAATACGACAACGATCGCGACAACTATGAGGATATGAAGGAATCCGCCAAACGTAGCTGAGGTCACCATGCCCAGCAGCCACAGGATCAACAGGATCATTGCCAAGGTCATTAACATGACATTATTCCTTTCTGCCGAATCAGGCACCGCTGAGCAGTTAGACCGAACTCATTTGACACACAGCCACGGGCGAGACGCCCGTGGCGCTACGGCTGTGCCCAATGACCCCGGGCAGCCCTCTAGTCGTGGGTCACAACTTCCGTCCGATCCATCAACATGTCCACATCGCCATTTTCCCAGACTCCCAAAACCAAGTAGACCCCTGTGCCTGTAATGGGGAATACCAAGCCGGACATTACCCTTCCGGGAGCGGGAGCGATCTTCACATCCTTATAATCAACAAGTGTCCTTGCTCTGACCACCCACTGCGTGGTAATTGGGTCGTAATGCACCACAAGATCGCGCTTAGCCGCTTCTTTCCCGCCTATAATAAAACGTCCGGATAAGCTCACGCGCATGCTGACCATCAAGTTCATCGAGCCGTCCGGTTGCCGCGTAAGAGCGACGTGAAGCGCATCGTCCTTATCAACGTTCAATTGCTTTGTGGAGAAGTCCTTGGCGTCCAGCTCGGTTATAAGTTTACGCTTGACATCGCAATCATGCTGCGCAGCGATAACTTGCCTGTACGACTCGTCCTTTGAGTTCTTCTTAGTGAGTTCCTCAAGCCCGAGTGATAGTATCTTACTATGGTCGACTGGGTCAACGGTGAAGAATAGCGACCAGGCGTCATGCTTCTCGTTATGCGGGCACAGTAGAAAAAAGGGTTGCTTCTCGCATTTGTCGGCCGCAAGAACCGGCCCCCCTAATGGCGAAAGGCCTATCACCGCGACGAGGACCATGCTTCCTAAAAGCGTTATCCGGTTTGTGAACATTTTACACCTCCAATGTATTGTTTGAAATGCGCGTGAATGCCTCACGCACGTTGTTGGCTTAACAGGGCTCACATGGTCCAGCCCGCCAGGAGCCTGGCGTTTACAAAGGTGTTATGGCCTCCGGAACTCAGATGCGTCCACTGAGCAGCAAGACGACGACAATCAGAAGAAGGATGCCAAAACCGCCGCTCGGAAAGTAACCCCACTCACGACTGTGATTCCAGGTGGGAAAGGCTCCAAGCAACATGAGCAGCAGCACGACGATCAAAATGGTTCCAAGCATGGCTAATCTCCCTATGACGAGAGCAAAATATCTTTCTCGCTACAGATTACAGCGCAAAGCGCGTGCCGCATTCGCGTGCGCTACAGGTCAGGGTTGTGATTCGTGTTCGGGAGTGGGGTGCCTTTGGGCCCGACTTGCTATAACTTCAGCATTGAGCGTCGCAGGAGACATGTTTCTAGAAATGCGGCTGTCCGATAATCGTCCAGCGGAAGCGAAAATCAGTGGTCAATTAGTTGCGCTGTAACCGGTCTTCTACTATAAAGGGTGGCCCCCTCCGGAGCGCAGCGAGGGGTTGGGCGCAGGGTCTTTCAATTCTCGGCCGGGCGCGGCCGCAGCAGGGAGATCGCCCCTATCGGCTTGGCGGCATTGAGGGCGCAATGCGGCTGCTTTGTTGATGACGCTGGCGCGCGCCAGTTACCCAACCACCAGATCTCTCATTCCCATTAACACCAACGCTGCAACGCCGCTACGCACGCGACAAGCATCTTCACCCAACGCCACGTCGGGAATGCAATGGAGTGTCTTGTCGGCTTGCCAATGCTGCCTGAAGGCAAACAGTTATGCCTGCTTTCCAGCCTGCACACCGCGCAAGACGAAGAAGTGGCGCTCTTGGCATGGAATGTGATAGCAGTTGGTTCCTACATGAAAAGGAGACAGGACCCAATGCGGAGATTGAAGGGCGCTGATGGGAGCGAACGCCGGGGATTTAACTCTCTTGGTTTTGTGGCCAGCAGGGTAACCGTTCACGGAGTACCTTCATAGGTTAGGGACGACAAAGAAGCGCGTTCTTGAGCCTCTAGACGCGATTGCCGGTTCGACTTCCTATGAAACAGAATTCCCCGAACCCGTGAACGGTTTCCCAGCAGGGTCAAAATCTGACATGCTGGCGGGCGAATGTGCAGGGAATGGAACGTCGCGGGAATAGTGCCTGATAGCCAAGGCGGATAGCTTGTACCGCCGTTCCAGTGTAGTGACAAGTTGACAATGTTGGTGAACTGTCTGTCAGCCATTTGGCTGACAGGGGAAGTGGAAACAGAAGGAGGAGTGGCAATGAGTACCAGATTCGTTGTATCGGTAGCGATGGCGTGTTTCGTTGGTGCTTTGTGTATAGGGTACCTGCCTGCGGCAGAGACCCTGGATGAAGTTCCGTTCGTTGAAGGCCAGCCTTTGCCAGAAGCCAGGCCGGGCGAAGGGTGGAAGTTGGTCTGTAGACCGGCCATATACAAGTCTGTGAGCGAGACAGTCGAGATCAGTCCTGCCAGTTCGTACCTGGAACCCATCGCGGCCAAGTGGGAAAGCCAGAGTGTAACGATCCAGGTCGCCCCAGAGACGAGGGTTCTTTCTGCTGTTCCTGCGAAGCATGAGACGGAATGCTTCCGGGTGATGACCCGGCCTGAGTCAACGTGCCTCGAAGTCATCCCTGCTCGGTATGAGACTGCGGAGGAGGAAGTAGTGATTGAGGCGGCGCGGGAAGAGACCAGGTGTTGCCCGGCCCAGTACAGAACTGAATCGGAGCGCATAGAGGTCTCTCCGGCGTACACATATTGGAAGAAAACCAGCGGTGAGAAAACCCACTGCAGCACTTGCGACAGTTGCGGTGAGAAAATCAGTGACGGCGCCTGCAGCCATTGCGGCAAGAGAGTCCGCAGCGACGATAGCGCCCATTGCGGTGATTCATTCTGCCTGGTTGAAGTCCCGGCCAAATTCGTGACGGTCTGCAAGCAGGTGATTGACAAGGATGCCACGAGCGAAACCATCACGATTCCTGCCAGAACGAAGAAAGTCTGCGTGCAGCGGCTTGTTGCCGACGCGGAAGTACGGAAGACAGTTATCCCGGCCGAGTACGCGACGCTGGAGCGCGGTGTCTGTGGCAAGTGTGACGTTGCCTGTACCTCAATCCCGGCGAAGTTCGAGACGATCTGCAAGCAAGTCCTCGCCGAGCCAGCGGCAACCAGGCGGGTGGACATCCCGGCGAAGTTCGAGACTGTCTGCAAGCAGGTTCTCGATCAGCCCGCCAGCATGGTCTGGCGCAGGATCACGTGCAACTCCTGCGACGTTTGCAGCAGGTACAATGAAATCCCTGGCACTGACGAAGCCAGCCTGCTCCTGCTGAGGAAGTAAGTTCTTGAGGCTTGAAGGAACATGCCTTGGCTCGCCAAGGCGTGTTCCTTCTGGCATTGGTACTAACCATGATACTGTTTGGAGGAGGATGTACAATGCGCTTCAAAGCATTTCTGATCCTTGGCCTGACATTGGCACTGGGTGTACTTTCCGCGGACAGTGGCACAAAGCCCGAAGCCGTGCATGCTGTCGTGGCCAGGTACTTATCCATACCGAAGGGCGTGGTGCTGGAAGGAACGGCAGAGGGATTCGATAAATTGACCTCCGTGACCTATAGCAAGGATGAGAACGAATTTACTATCAACGGCAAGATGCAGTATAAGAACCCGCTATCACGGAAGGAGTTCGCGCAGGTACTCAAGGCGCTGTGCAAAGACGACCTTATGGGCGTGACGTTGATAGCAGGCGAGCCAAGAGTCTACGGCAAGTTGGGGGCTGACAGTGATATGGTCAAGCAAATGATGGAAACAGACAAGCTCCTGGGCGGCATCCTCTATGCGTTTGACTGGCTGCTGGAGGATGTCAAACTTCCGGGCGGTTACAAGCCCAAACACGCCGCCAACCGCACAATTCCGGTCGTTGCCTTCTCGCGGTTCACTAACTATACCTTCGAGAAGTCTGAGAACACGTATAGACGGACCTTCTGCAATCTGGATGTGCAGTTGATACCGCTTTCGGACCAGAAGACGGCGAACGGCGGTCATCTGCCGGATTTGGAGAAGTCCAAGGTTTACGTGATGGAACCAGAGGACAGGGAGAACATCGAGCACCTTAAGACGCACCAGTCCGAGTACCTGAAGATCCCTGCTTTTGCCAAGACGGCCGCGACCGGGGAAGCCGCGGCATTCGCGCGCCTGATTCGTGATTCGAAGCTGGATTCAGAGGAACTGCTTAAACAAATCAAATAAAACAGGCCGAGTTGTGTTTATGCATCGCAAGGTGGGGCAAGGAGTTATGATGTAACTCCCCCGTTTGGGGGAGTTTTTGTAATTTTTTAGGTGACATTGGTTCCGTGAGGCTGTAGTATGTGCACGTGGGGAGGGGCGGAACCCACTACATGTCGCTTGGGAATCGGATCAATCTCTTTTCGTGCCTCATAGGGGCCAGTGTCACGCTGTTCGCAGCTAGTCCTGGATCCCTTGCCGACAGCGATGTGGCGCCCAGGCTGCGTCAGGCGATGCTTGACAGCACTGTGCGAATTCGGTACGAGCGTGAAAGCAACGGAAGAACTTTCACAGGCCATGGGACAGCTTTTGGCGTGGACTTGTCCCAATATGGTTATCCTGCCAGCCGCCACTGTCTGCTCACCGCAGCTCACAACGTCCTCGATGACAACAAGGTCCCATACTCCACACTCAAGATTGAGCTCCGAAAAGGCGACAACGCGTACTGGTCCCAGTGCCGCGCTGTAGCTTGGGACGAGTACCTGGATCTGTGCATAGTCGAGTCAGACGACGACCTGCCGAACCTGCTGAGGCTGGCTGCGAGCGATCCCAAGGTGGGCAGCAGGCTTGTCTTGGCCGGGTCGCCGCGCGGCGTGCCCGTCGGACTTTTCGCCGGCACATTGAATCGGAAATTCGAGCGTGGCACGGCTCGCTCTAGCGCCACCGTGCCTTTCGTCCACGGCGACAGCGGCGGCCCTATGGTTGATCCTGTCAGCGGCCTGGTGGTGGGCGTCGCGGTCGCCGGCCTCCCCAAGGG
>JBEKKG010000280.1:0-8648 GCA_050010835.1 Planctomycetota bacterium | reverse complement strand
CAGCGAACCGACGGTGCGGAAATTCTTGAGGCTTTGCCGAATGAACGTTATGGAACTGTCGTGGCCCATCGCCCCCCCAATGCGTGGCCGGATTATACGCTCCCAGGCGCTGAGTGGCCAGTTTTTTTCCACGCCGACAGACCGCGTGCGTGCGCTTGACCCGGTGTGCCGTCCCGCCATATAATAGCGCGGTGCCAGCTTGAGAGCTGCCGGAAGAACGTGTGCTTGTTTGCCCTCTGCCCTTGGGGGAAGGGGGCGGGGTCTTTTCGGCACTTCTCAGGAAAGAACTCTTTGTTTGAAAGGAACAGAACATGCGTCTCTCACGATTCAGCTTTCTGGCCTGCGCTCTTCTCGCGGTGCTCGGCTTAGGCTTTGCGGCCAAGGCCGCGGACGAGGCCAAGATTCAGGCGCTCATAATCACCGGCGACGACGTCGGCCCGCATGAGTGGAAGAAGACCACGCCCGTCATGAAGGAGATCCTGGACAAATCGGGCAAGTTCGACGTGACTGTCGTGGAAGGCTTCAGCATTCTGGACAAGAAAGAGGACCTCCAGAAATACGGGGTCATCCTGTGGATGCTCTTCAATGCCAAGAAGGTTCCCATTTCGGATGCGGCCAAGGAGAACCTGGTCGCGTTCGTCAAGGACGGCAAGGGCATCGTGTTCAACCACTTTGCCAGCGGGTCGTTCCCGCAGTGGCCGGAATGGGTGGAGATGTGCGGCCGCTACTGGGGCAAGGGCTCCGGCCACAACAAGCGCGTGCCCTTCGAGGTGAAGGTCGTCGCCAAGGATGATCCCATCATGAAGGGAATCGAGAATTTCAAGACCGATGACGAACTTTACGCCGCGCTCGTCGGCGACGCCAAAATCAAAGTGTTGGCCGAGGCCGATTCCGATTTCAGCCATAAGACCGAGCCGATGGTCTGGACGATTGATTACGGCAAGGGCCGCGTCCTGCACCACACCTTCGGCCACGATGCCAAGGCCTTCGCCACGCCGGAGGTGCAGAAGATCATCGTGCGCGGCTGCCAGTGGGCGGCCACAGGGAAGGTCACGGAATAGGGCGAACGACCAGCCACAGAGGACACAGAGGACACAGAGTTTCTTGCTGTTCTTCTCTATACTCTCTGGGCGCTCTGTGTCCTCTTGTGGCAATCTGCTTGGAAAGGGGCATCTCGTGCTGAAACTTCTCCCCGTGCTCATCCTGGTCTGCACTCTAACGGCGCTGGTGTACGCCGCGGACAACAAGCCGGCGGCACTAACCGATGAGGAACAGAAAGCCGGGTGGAAGCTGCTCTTCGATGGTGTGAGCACCAAGGGCTGGCGCGGGCTGGGACGCCAGTCCTTCCCGCCTCAAGGCTGGGACGTTGTGGACGGCTGCCTGCATCACAAAGCCAAAGGGGGCGGCGGCGACCTCACGGCGGAAGAGCCCTGTGAGAACTTCGAGCTGTCCGTCGAATGGCAGGTGGCGCTCGGCGCCAACAGCGGCATCAAGTACCGCGTGGCCGAGTCGCCCGGCAAGACGGCGGCGTTCGGCTGCGAGTACCAGGTTCTTGACGACGAGCATCTCGCCGAAGGGAAAAAGGGCAAGGTGAGCGCCGGTTCCCTGTACGACGTCTTTGCGCCCAACGACAAGAAGAAGCTCAAGCCCGTGGGCGAATTCAACCAGACGCGCATCCTCGTCCAGGGCGACCACGCCGAACACTGGCTCAACGGCGAAAAGATCGTTGAATACGAGTTCAACAGCGAAGCCTGGAAGGCCGCCGTTGCGCAGAGCAAGTTCAAGAACAGCCCGACTTACGGCCAGACCAGGAAAGGCCAGCTCGCGCTCCAGGACCATGGCGACGAAGTCTGGTATCGCAACATCAAAATCCGGGAACTGCCGCAGAAGTGAAGATCGTGGAGCGTGGTTTAGCCCTGGGGCGCCGGTGAAATGAGCCCTTTCAGGTACTTCGCGTACTTGGGCAGGATTTCGTCCGGATCGGCGTTTTCCTGGAGAATTTCGAGAGACAGAAAGCCCCTGAAGTTTCCCGACTTCAGCAGATCAACCACTTGGGCCAACGGGATAAAGCCCTGCCCGGGGTCGCACGGCACGATCTTCGTGCGGCCCTCGTTGAAAGCACAGTCGTGCACGTGGATGTGGCGCACGTACTCGCCAATGGCGTCGTAAGTGTCTTCGACGGACTCCAGGACGCGAATGGGATGCAGCACGTCCCACAGCACCCCCAGTTTGGGCGAATAGACCTGGCTCATGACTTCATTGACGTATTTCGAGTGGCTGAAGGCCCCGTGGGTCTCGAGGAGCATCGTGGAGCGGATGCGTTCCTTCTCGGCGAACTCCGAACACTCCCCGAGCGCTTCGGCGATGTAGTCTATGACTCCCGCCGCCTCCAGGCCCGCGGGGATGTCGCCGCCGAAAAGCCGGATGTACGGCGCGCCAATGGCGTCGGCCGTGCGGATGCACTGCTTGATCTGGTTCACCGTCTTCTGGCGCTCGACGGCATCCGGATTGGCCAGCACGAAAGAGGTGGCAAGGCACGAGACGGCCAGGTTGGCCGCGTCGAGCTGCTTGCGCACATCGGCCAGGTACTCGGGAGAACTATCCAGCTCGACACCGTGCAGGTGCCCTTTGCCGATGCGCAGCTCGACCCCGTCGTAGCCGTAGGTCTGCATGCCGTCCACGATCGCGGCCACAGTCCATTCCGGGCAGACCCAACTGGTGAAGCCGAGCTTCAGGTTATAGGTGTTAGCATACGCTGTGGCCATCTAAGCAGGAACTCCTAATCCCAGCCCCCGTCCTGCGGGAGCACAGTCTTCCAAGGCGCCGCCAAGAAACAAAAAAGTCCCGCCGGGGCTCGGGCCCCACGGGGGACACGCGAATGCCGCTACCAGCAAAGACCCACCTAGTGTATCCTTGTGCGCGCGCCCCGTCAAGTCAGTTGTGGGATTGTACAGCGGTTGTGATGACATTTTTTCAGCTTGGTTGCAGTTCCAGGTTTGAGGCATTGGGGGCGCCTTAGGAGGCAAAGGCTGAAGCCTAATGCCCAAAGGGAGAGATGATGAACATTCTGGTCACAGGCGGGGCAGGCTACATCGGCAGCCATACGGCGAAAGTGCTGGCCCAATCCGGGCTTCAGCCCGTGACTTTTGACAACCTGTCGTACGGGCACGAGTGGGCCGTCAAGTGGGGCCCCCTGGAGAAAGGCGACCTCGCCGACTCCGCTCTGGTGCGCGCCGTGCTGCAAAAGTTCCACATCCAGGCAGTGGTCCATTTCGCCGCCTTTACTTACGTCGGCGAATCCGTCACTGATCCGCGCAAGTACTTCCAGAACAACCTGGTCAACACCTTGAACCTGCTTAACGCCATGTGCGATTGCGGCGTGCAGACCATCGTCTTCTCTTCCACTTGCGCGACCTACGGCCTGCCCACCCAGGTCCCGATTGCGGAGAGCCACCCGCAGCACCCCATCAGCCCCTACGGCGAAGCGAAGTATTTTGTCGAGCGCGCGCTGCACTGGTACGGCGGCGCCTACGGCCTGAGTTGGGCGGCGCTCCGCTACTTCAACGCCGCGGGCGCGGACCGGGCCGCCGAAATCGGTGAAGACCACAACCCCGAAACGCATCTCATCCCCGTGGTGATCTCCGCGGCCCAAGGCAAACGCTCCCACGTGGATGTCTACGGCACCGATTACCCCACCCCCGACGGCACGGCCGTCCGCGATTACATCCACGTCCTGGACCTGGCCGATGCCCATGTCCGCGCCCTGCAGCATCTGCTGGACCGCAAGGGCAATCTGGCCCTAAACCTGGGCACGGGCCAAGGCCACTCCGTGCGCGAGATCCTCGCGGCAGTGGAACGCGTCAGCGGAAAAAAAGTGCCCGCGCGGGAGACCGGCCGCCGTGCGGGCGACCCGCCGGTGCTCGTGGCCGACGCCCGCCAGGCCCTCACTGTCCTCGGCTGGCGGCCCCAGTATGCTGAAATTGACACGATTGTTGAGGACGCCTGGCGCTGGCACTCGAAACATTGAGCCATTCGCACAACTTGATGGGCAATCCGCAGCCGAATTACAATTGCGTGCTCGCGGAGTTGCGGTTAATACTGCGACTCTCATGTCCCAAGCCCACGAGACGGAATCGGCAGTGGAAGCCCCGGCATTGCGCGGGGGCATAGCCCCGCCCGAAGGGTCGTCCGCGGTGTCGCACCTGTTGCGGCGCTACACGCCGCACGCGATCGTGTTCTGCAGTTCGGCCTGCATCATGGTGGTGGAACTGGTCGCGGGGCGGCTCATGGCGCCGTATCTCGGCAATTCCCTGTACACCTGGACCTCAATCATAGCCGTGATCCTGGCGGGGATGAGCCTCGGCAATGTTATCGGCGGCAAGCTCGCGGACAAATGGCCGCCGGAACAGGTCTTGGGCTGGCTGTTCCTGAGCAGTTCGGCAATCAGCGTCCTGACGCTCGGCGTGAACTACCTGTTCGCCTCAGCGCTGCCGTTGTGCGGGCTGGATTGGCCCCTCCGCATCTTCTTGTCGGCGGCCATTGTCTTCGTTCCTCCGGCCGTGGCGCTGGGCACGATCTCGCCGGCCGCGGCGAAGATGGCGCTGGCACGCTCGGATAGAGTGGGCGCGACCATCGGTTCGTTCTATGCCTGGGCCGTGCTGGGAAGCATTCTGGGGACGTTCCTCACCGGCTTCTGGCTGATTGACGCGCTGGGCGCCAGAGGGGTGGTCTTGAGCACTGCGCTGGGTCTGGCGCTGTTGGGCTTGGGGCTGGGGCCGCAGCGGGTGGTGCACGCTGCGTGGGTCTGCGTGGTGTTCCTGTTCCTGGTTTTTTCGCGCCTGCAAGCACGGATCTAACGACAGTGGAAGATAACAAGCTGCCAGATGTGCCGGAGAAGGCCAGGGAAGAAGCGGATGCCCTGGAGCTGCGGCTTGCCAGGGAAGATGCGGAAGCCCTGATACACTGGCGCTACACACCGTACCTGATCGCCTTCTTCACTGCGGCGTGCATGATGATGGTGGAGATGCTGGCCAGCCGCATGATCGCCCGCCAGGTCGGCAGTTCGCTCTACACCTGGACTTCCGTCATCGGGGTGGTGCTGGCGGGGGTGAGCCTGGGGAGTTTTGTGGCCGGACGGCTGGCGGACAGGTACAGGCCGGAGTCGCTTTTGGGGTGGCTGTTCCTGGCAGCGTCCGCGGCTTGCGTCCTGACCTTGTTTGTGAACAACTATTTCTGGTGTAATTCCCCGCTCAAGCCGCTGGCGGCGTTCTTCAAGGTCGAGTTGCACTGGCCGGCGCGGGTGTTCCTGACGGTCCTGTGCATCTTCACCCTGCCGTCCCTGGTGCTGGGGACGTTCAGTCCGGTGGCGGCGAAGCTGGCGCTGCGCGACAACAGCCGCATCGGGTTCACGCTCGGTTCCGTCTCCGCGTGGGGCGCGGCGGGGAGCATCGTCGGGACGGTAGCCGCAGGCTTCTGGCTCATTTCCGCCCTGGGCACCAAGGGACTGCTGCTCGTGGTCGCCTGGGCCCTGGGAACGGCGGGCCTGCTGTGCGGGCCGCGGCGCTTGCTGCACGGCGCGTGGGTGGCCGCAGTCCTGGCGGCGCTGTTCGTTTCGCGTGACAGCCAGGTGCAGAAAGCCATCATGGTGTGCTTTTCCGCTCCTGCGCCCGCAAAAGGGCAGCCCGCTGGCAGCGTGCGGACAGTCCTTGGGGAAGCTTTCGCTAAAACGCTGGCCGCCATACACGAGTCGCACGACGACCTCTTCAACGCCGACAGCAAGTATCAGTACATCCGCGTGTATTCGGATACGAGCAAGCACGATCCGGAACGGTCCTTGCGCGTGCTGGCCCTGGACTTCCTGATCCACGGCTATGTGGACATCAAAGACCCCAGCCACCTGGAATACGATTACGAGAATGTTTATGCCGACGTGGCGCGCAAGTACGCGCAGGACAGGAAGGACATCGCCGCCTTGTTTCTGGGCGGCGGGAGCTACACCTTCCCTCGTTGGACGCAACAGCAATGGCCGGAAGGGAAAATAACGGTGGCGGAGATTGATCCGCTGGTCATTGAGGCCAACCACAAGGCCCTGGGCCTGCCGCGCGATACGCCTATCCGCACCATCGCCCTGGACGCGCGCATCGCCGTGGACAGCCTGGCTGAAAACGAGTTGTTCGACTTCGCTCTCGGCGACGCCTTCAACGACCTCTCCAGCCCCTACCACCTGTGCACGCTGGAGTTCGACCGGAAGATCAAGCGCCACCTCAAGCCGGAAGGGGCCTACCTGGTGAATGTGATTGATTCCTACGAGTGCGGCCTGCTGCTGGGCTGCCTGACCGCCACGCTCCAGCGGGCCTTCAAGTACGTCACTGTCTTTTGCACGGAGAAAGAAGGCATCGCAGAGAATGACGGATCTGGGAAGCGGCGCGACACATTTGTCATTGCGGCCTCCGATGCGCCGTTGGACACAAGCGAGTGGAAACCGGGCCACAAGACGGGCTTCCGCGGTTCCGTGCTGACAGACGAGCAGATGGCGAAACTGGCGCTCAAGTGCAAGAACCGGGTGCTGACAGACGACGACGCTCCCGTTGAGAATCTGATCGCGCCCGTGCTCCGCCTGCGGCAACAGCCGTGACGAGAGGCGAGGGGCGAGAGGCGAGTGACAGCGGTTGCCGTTCAATCCAAAATCTAAAATCCAAAATGACCGCCAGAACTTGCGCGTGACTTCTGTGCCCTTCCGGCTAAACTCCTTTTCGGGGTGTGGATGTATAGGAGGCTTGGTTATGGCGATGAAGATCGAACGCGTCAAGGTCTGGGCGGTCAGCCTTGAGGACAAGCCGGGCGCATTGGCGGCGAAGCTTGCCGCCCTGGCGCAAGCAGGGGCGGACCTGGAGTTCGTCTTTGCCCGCACGCTCGGCGAGCCCGCCGGCACTGGCGTGGCCTGCGTCACGCCGCTCAAAGGCCCCGCTCAAATCCGCGCCGCCAAGGCCGCGGGGTTTGAGGACCTCAGCCGCATCAATACGGTGCGCATAGAAACGCCCGACGCGCAGGGAGTCGCTGCCCGGCTGACTGAAAAAGTCGCCGCCGCAAACCTCAACTTGCGCGGTTTCTCCGCCAGCGCGCACGGCAAAAAGGGCATTATCTATCTGGCCTTCGAGAGCGGCGCCGATGCCGCGGCTGCGGTGCGGGTACTCAAAAGGCTGCGGTAAAAAGGATCAAGCCAAGAGTGGAAAGCGGCGAGCGGAGCGACCGTCCTGGTTGTTCCGCATACTTCGAGCACGATGCCGATTTCGGCGTGGCCGGCCGCGGGGCCACGGTGGAGGAGGCCTTCATCCAGGCTGCGCAGGCCATGTTTGCCATCATGGTTGAGCCGGACAAGCTCCGCGACGACGCGCAATTTGCGTTCGAGTTTGAGGAGCCGGACCTGGAGCTGGCGCTTATCGTCTGGCTCAACCGGCTGCTGGCCGAGGCGCGCCGCAACGGCCTGGCCCTGCGGCGCTTCGCCTTGCGGCGCGACGGCCCGCGCTGGCTGGGCGCAGCCTGGGGCCAGCGTTGGGACGACTCCCTCGCCCGCGGCACCGAAGTCAAGGGCGCCACGCTGACCATGCTCTCGGTGCGCTTAACCGCGGGCCAATGGGAAGCCCGGTGTGTGGTGGATGTGTGAAAGGATTTTGGATAAAGGGAGTGGCAGAATTCTTCCCCTTCCTCCCATTCTTCCCATAGCACCTGACAACCCAGCACCGGCAGAAAGGAATCCCCTATGGACCTGAAACGCTTGCAGCAACTGGACGAATTTCGCTGGACCGTGCCCCTCAGAGCCGCTGAGGAACGCGCGCCTGTGGTGCTTTACGGCACTGTGGAACTGCTGGAGAGCATGGATGACAAGGTCCTCGAACAAGCCGTCAACGTCGCGAAGCTGCCGGGCATTGCCGGCAGTTCGATGGTCATGCCCGACGGCCACTGGGGCTACGGCTTCCCCATCGGCGGCGTGGCGGCCTTCGACGCCCAGCGCGGCGGCATCGTCTCGGCCGGCGGCGTGGGTTTCGACATCTCCTGCGGCATCCGCTGCCTGCGCACCAACCTCACCTGGCCGCAAGCCGCGCCCAAAATTGACGCGCTCGCCGAGGCGCTGTTCCGCATCATTCCCGCGGGCGTCGGGAGCGAGGGCCGGCTGAGGCTGCCACCTGAGGAGTTGGATGAAGTCCTGAGCGGCGGCGCGCAGTGGGCGGTTGAACAAGGCTACGGCACGGCGGAGGACTTGGCCTGCATCGAAGACGGCGGCCGCGTGGAGGGCGCGAAGCCCGAGTGTGTCTCGCTGCTGGCCAAGCAGCGGCAGGAGGGCGAAATGGGCACGCTCGGCTCAGGCAACCATTACCTTGAAGTCCAGGTTGTAGAGCGCGTCCACGACGCGGCGGCGGCGGCGGCCTACGGGCTCTTTCAGGACCAGGTGCTGGTCTCGATCCACTGCGGCTCGCGCGGCCTCGGGCACCAGGTGGGCACGGACTACCTGGTTTCACTGGCCAAAGCCGCCCAGCGGCTGGGCATCCAACTCCCCGAACGCGAGCTGGCTTGCGCGCCCATCGCATCCCCCGAAGGACAGCAGTATCTCGGCGCCATGACCGCAGCCATCAACTGCGCCCTGGCCAACC
>JBEKKG010000279.1:0-8653 GCA_050010835.1 Planctomycetota bacterium | reverse complement strand
CCGGCCCAGGACGCTTCCTGGGGCGGATACAGCGGATATTTCTCAGATCCCGACGGGTATCTCTGGGAAATCGCGTGGGGCGCGTTCGATATCCGCCACCGTCCAATAACCCTTCTGCTCCGGGTCCAGGTGGTCAATATCATCCTGGTAGATCACGTGATTGCAGCCCAATTGCTTCAGCCAGTGCAGCGTCGCCGCATAGTCCTCGCGGAAGGGAATGTTCGGCCACCAGCAGCTCTCGGGGCCCAGGTCCCAAGGGATGCCGTCCAGCGCCGCCTGCTGCGTTGCGCCGGGGGCGATGCGGACGGTCTGCTGGGGCACGAGCGGATAGTTCCAGGCCCGGTTGCCCCACGGCGCGAAGGCCGCCTTCAGGTCCACGGTGCGCTCAAGCTTGGAGGCATTGGCGATCCACACGCCGCAGGCCAGGCTCTTGCCGGCCACCGACGGGCGCACGAAGACGCCGCTGATGTGCACGGGCGGATACACCGCCAGCCGCACGTGGCCGGTCAGGCCGTAGGCGAACTTCGTATGGCCGTTGTACTGCTTCGGCACGCCCGGTATGTCTGTGTTGAAATCAAAGCCTGCCGGCACTTTGGGCGGCAGGCCGAAGTGCATGCGCGTATAGGCCTTCACCCGCAGGACCTGAGACTTCCCCGCTGCGGCAGCCTCAGTGATGTCCGCGGCAAACGGCGTCATGGGCGCGTGGTGCTCAACGATCTTGTGCCCGTCCAGCCACACTTCCGCGCCGTAATTGCAGCCGCCGAAGAGGATCTTCACCGTCTGGCCCTTGGCCGTCTCGGGGATTGTGATTGAGCGCTCATAGACCGCGTTGTCCCGCACCGCGGCGGATGGAATTTGCGGCTGCTGCCGGTCCGAATTCCAGCCGCCGGCGGTGACCTTGATCGGCCGCGGCGCGCCCCCGTCCAGGCTCAGCGTCCAGTCAGTGTCCGAGGAAAGGTCGTTTTCTACGAGCGCATCCGGCGCGAAGCGGTAACCGGCCCACGGGCTCTCTGCGCCGGAGGCGGCGAGTGCCCAGGCCAGCGTCAGGAAAGCCAGGCCGGCGCATAATCCGCTCCCGTATGTGTCACCGTGCTTGCCGGTCATAGGCATTGCCCTCCCTCCCGCCTGCTCCCGCAGCCTGAGGCGCATCACCGGAATTGTGCCACGGATGTGGCCGCGCCGGCTGTTTGGCGCGGCCTCATCCGTGCCAGCGGGTAGCACGGATAAGCCGCCGCGTTGCGGCGGCATATCCGTGGCACAAGTCCGGTTATGCTCCCGCAGCCTGAGCTTCGCGCATTCTAAGCTGTTTTTTTGGCCAGGCACAGTATAACGCTGGCGTTGTCCCTTTGGTTCCCGGAGGCACAGCCTGGCATGTTATTCATTCGCATTCTATCCAAGCCGGCGGCGCTCCTGTTCCTGTTCGCGGCCTCCTGCGGCGGCCCCAGCGCCAAGCCGCCCGACCTCGTGCTGGACCTTGCCGAAGGCGTGAAGCTGGAACTGGTCTTCATCCCCGCGGGGAAGTTCATGATGGGCAGCCCCGAGACGGAGAAGGACCGTTCGGCGGCCGAGACGCAGCATGAGGTGACCATCAGCCAGCCGTTTTACATGGGGAAGTACGAGGTGACGGAAGAACAGTACCAGGCGGTTACAGGCACGAGCCCCAGCCGCAACGGCGCGCAGAGCCCCGTGGAACGTGTGACGTGGGATGAGGCGCAGGAGTTCTGCCAGAAGTTGAGCGCGCTGACGGGCAAGACGGTGCAATTGCCGACGGAGGCGCAATGGGAGTATGCCTGCCGGGCGGGGACGGCGACGCGGTTCCACTCCGGCGACAGCGACAGCGACCTGGATGGCGTGGCGTGGTATGGCAACAAAGTGAGCAATAAGACCATGCACCCTGTGGGCCAGAAGAAACCGAATGCGTTCGGCCTGTACGACATGCACGGCAATGTGTGGGAGTGGTGCGCGGACTGGTACGGGGAGTACGCCGCGGGGGCGGCCACAGATCCCACCGGGCCGGCCAGGGCCAGCACCTCGCGTGTGGTGCGCGGCGGTGGCTGGAGCGACGATCCCAGGTACTGCCGTTCGGCCTTCCGTGAGTCGAAAGATCCGGACCGCCGGAGCGGCTTGGACAACGTCGGCTTCCGGGTTGTGGTGCCTCGGACTCCGTAGCAGCCGTTGGCGCTATTGAACTATTGGCCCTTGTCTGTCGCCCTTGGCGTCTTGATTGGCATGGCGCCAGTATGGCCGGGCTGCCCGCATCATCCTGAATGGCCCCCGTTTCAGCAGATTCCGTCGAGACCCCAGATTACGAACAGGCGTGCCAGGAATGGAAGATGCGGATGTTGCACGCTGTCCCGCGGCCCTCCAGCCAGGAAAAGGCGCGCGAGTGAGTGCTGACGTGCAGGCTCTCGGCTTCCTTGGCTGCAGGAGGTCTTCCGACCGGGTTGGCCTCCTCCACGATGCCGAGAACATCCCGCCGCTCAGCCATTGCGGGCAGCAGGTCCGCCGAGATGCAACGGCCATCCCGCACGTACGCGACCATCATGGCTTCCTGCATTGCCCAAGCGTAGTCGCCATCCACAAAGCGCTGTAGCCCCTCGTCGCAATAGTGCCCACCGGCTGGATGCTCCTTGTCCACCGGCTTGCATTCAACGGCGAGATGGTCCTGAGTGGTGAGCACCGGGAGAGAATCGCGGGTCAAGTCGAAGACCAAGTCCGGCATCTTGTCCGGGTGTTTACCATCGAAGTTTGTCACCTTCGGCTCTCGCCACACCTTGCCAAACAGTCGCTTTTCAAAGCCAGGGACCTCTTTGTTCTTGTGGAGGCGATTCTCGATGATCCAATAGAGTTGAAACGTAATCGTGTCCTCGTTAGCGCAACCGAGCACAAAACCAGATGGCGGGTGCTCACGGAGAAGTTGAAGGCCGCGTGCAATCACAGCATGAACAATAAGGATCAGCCGAAGGGAGATTGAAGGGTGGGGCAGTTCGAACCTCACGCCCTGGGTGAAGAAGCCGGGCGTGTTCATCTTTTGGCCTCGATTGGAAAGGCATCAAGGTAGTTGCGCAAAAGATGGATACCGCAGAGGCGTGCGCGACTCCGGGTCCAGAAGCGCCGCTGGTTCAGTATTCCGAGGAGCAGCCCGCCTTCGGGCACGCGCATGACAACGCGGCTGGCAGCGGCCTTGTTCGCTTCATTCATCAGAGAGCGGATGAGGGCCTCGGTGACCGGCAATTCGTCGCCTTTGAGCGCGATGCTCAGGAACCGCCAAACCGGGTCCCAATCGCTCCCGGTTGGCCTGACCAGTTCGACACGCACACGCTGGCCAACGACGCCAAATGAAGGCTGGAGCATCTCCTCCAGGTAGCTGAGGAAGATTTCCCTTTCTTTCGCATCGGGGGGCCGTTCGGCAGACGCGCGCTCAGCCTGGTAGGGCGCACCTACGGCCAAGGTATCCCTGACAACCGTGGCATCGTCTTCATCCAGACCGTAGAGCTCGAAAATGAGCTCGTCTATCCCCTCCCACGGTTTCGTGGATCGCGTCTCCAACGCCTCGGCAAGAGCCAGAATGCGGCGTTTCTGAGCGGCAGTCAACTTCTCAGGGTCGGGAAAGGGAAACGATTCGAGGTCCATCTTGATGAACATTCGTCGCTCGGCCCCAATGCTAGAACTGACCACAAGGCAGAAATACTGGAACAGGAGGCTGTGAGTGATCAGGTAGAGCAGCGAGACCAGAACTTCTGCTTCGGGGTGACCTGCAGCAGAGAAGCCATAGTAACTTAGCGAGAAGCAGATTGCTCGGCTGCGAGAGCGAAATGACTTCGGCTGCAATCGTCCTTCTCCCGGCGATTTCGGGACAATGACCAATGGGGGTCTGTAAAGACGCTCGTTCCGCGGCATGTGAGCAGTGCCATCCGGGTGGTTTGTGTGCCATGTCTTCAATCCCCGGGGGATGCTGAATCCCCCCTCGGGCTCTTTGAAATCAGGCAGTGTGAACAAATGATTGGCGGGGTACTGTTTAAGGCCCGGAGAGAGGTTGTATCCTTGGCCTGAATAGAGGGCAGGCTTGCTCCAGAACTTGCCAATGGTCTTCCATTCCGGCGAGGTCAGTCTGTCCATTACCTCGATGTCCAATGACGTGCCGATAGCTAGTGTCTTGAGCAGCCACGGCTTCTCCATGATCGCGCTAGCAGCTACGGGCTGCGCGGCCTGATAGTCAATGCGAAAAAGACCACGATCATTCAGTTGGCTCTCTAAGACGGGGGTCGCGAAGTAGAAGTGATAATCCGGCGGCGGAACCGCGTTGCGTGCGAAGAACAGCATGAAAGGCTGATTCATCTCCGGCCACACGTCCGTGTCCGATAAGTTGGAGCCATTGATAATTCCCGTGATTTCCAGCCCACGAATCAATGCCTCGCGGGCGGTCTTGCCCTGCTCGGTCTGTTTTAAGAGGATACGGCCATGCAAAGCCATCGCAATAATGCCATTCGGCCTTGCCCATTCCGTTGCGCGCCAGATGAAGGGCAGGTCCGGGTTGTTGTCAGGGTTCGTGTAGTCGTTCGCAATCTCCGCAAGGCCGCGGGCATTGAGAGCTCTGTTCGTGATCGCTGTGAATTCGCGATTCAGGGCCGCCAGACGCTTCTTCTCGGCCTCTTCGTCGTCTCCTTTTGCTTTGATAAGACGGAGGCGGGTCCAAGGTGGATTACCCATAACAACATCGAACGCGCCATTGATTTCACTGGGCACCTGTGGGCCTAAGCTTCCGAGAACGAAGCCCTTCCGGTGTTCGTCGTCGTGCGGTGCGAAGTTGAACAGGACTTGTCCCTGGAGGCCGCCAGGGAACCTCAGACTCCGAGGCGGACGAGGAGATTTGTTGAGCTCAATGGCTGTGATGTAAAGCGCCAGGGCCGCGAGGCGCAAGGCCGATACGCTCACGTCGAAGCCGCAAAGTTGGTTGTAAAGGATGCGCTGAATTGTCTTGGTATCGGGCCGCTGCCCGTCCTTTTCCCAACGGGCCCGCACGATTCTGCGTAAGGCCAACACAAGAAAAGTGCCAGCCCCACAGGCAGGGTCAAGCACCTTGGCGTCTTCCAGCGCTTTCAGCCCACCAAACGCTTCTTCCACCAGGATTCGCGCAATGTTCTTCGGCGTGTAGTAGACACTGGTTTTCTTGGCGTGCTTTTCATCCCACTGATGGCTGAATGTCTCATACACCTGGCTCAGCACCCCGATGGGGATATGCGCAAAATTCAGGTCATCCCAGTCAATCCGCAGTTGGAAGGTCGAACCCGGTAATGACTCCCAGCCACGGAGGATGGCCTGGAGATGAAGGAATACTTTGTTGCCCGTGTCGGCCCCCATCCTGTTGTACAACTTGGCATAAGCCTCGCGACGCTGCTCGGCATCAGCATCAAACGGCAGATGAGGCGCGAGCGGGAGCAGGTCGCCGTTGAACGTCTCGTCGAGCCAACAGGATGTGGCAGCAGCCTTTTCCGCATTGGAGAAACAGTCCTTCAGTTCGTCCGCAGGAGGGCAGATCTCGCCACGTTCCCGTTCCGAGTCCTGGATGATGCGCCGGTCCAGCAGAAAGCGGAAGAAGAGTGCCCGGCCTGTAACCGAAAGCACCTCCAGGGGTTCCATCTTTCCGGCCAATTCGTCAGAAGCCCTGGTCAAGAGATCATGGATTTCTTGAAATACGAAATCTGCCTCTTTGGGCTGGCCCTTGAGCGGGACGGCCCCTGCGGCCAAGCTCTGGAAGAAGGTGGGAGCGCCGGGCGCCGATTCCAGGATAACTCGCGGAGTTGCTGCAGCGAGCTGCTTCCGGTCGAGATTGATGGGATACACGTCTAGCTGGCCTGGGCGAACAATACCAAGACAGGCTTGTTCGCTCCGGTTGGCCAGGAGTTGCTGAAGTCTTTGAACCGCCTTGGCGTCATGCCTGCGAGCTTCGGACGCGGTCTCCTCATCCAGCAGGTATATGACCGGGCGGCCTTGGGACTCTGCCACCGCTTCAGGCAGTAACGGCGCAGGCGAGCGGTCCGGCAGAAGGTCAAGGTATTCGATATGCCCCGGCGTTGGTTCATCTGTCAAGCAGACCGGTTCAGGGCAGCCGTAGGCCTTAACCTGTTCCGTCAAACGGGAGCGGCCCCCTGGTTCCGACGCTCGTGCGGTGGCAGTGTTCATTGGACGGCCGGCTTCCCGTTGACCCCACTGCGAAAGTTCTGCTTCCAGAATGACATCTACTGAAGCATACCTGATTGCGGCGACTTTGCCAAGTCCAGCGAAGCCACATCAGGAACCGGGATACCACGGAACAGAGGCCGGTGGCACCGGCGGTGTGAAGGAGGAACGATGACAACCTGCGCCGCATTTCGGGGTGCCACTGGCCCCAGCCAGTGGTACCACGCATCGGGACTCCCTTACGGTCGCGGCTTCGACTGAACTGTTGTACTAACCTCATTTCCTGTATGCCACTCATGCTTCCTCTAGCAAATATCATGCCACATACTAAAACCATACTTTCACGCCGCAGGGTGGCCCACCCCAACGGGGTGGGCGGCCGCAGGCCGCAAGAAGCCCTGCCCTAAATGATCATTTTCCCCCTGCGCGCAAGATACTGGTGCGGCTTCTTGTCGCGCTGCGCGCGACCCGGCCCCTTGGGCCGGGCCACCCCCACTTCCCACGCGCCGGAGCTTGCCGTCCGCGTCCTTCCCTTCCGGCGCATTGATGCGCAGCCGCGGCACGCCATGTTTGTCCACGAACTCAATTGTCTGCGCCGGCGTTAAGCGGGGTTTGAGTGCGGGAGGAACGTCCAGATTCCAAGAGAACGTCTTGAACGACGCGGTTTGTGCAGGGCCGGAGGCCCGCTCGTTCATAGCCAGGGGTGGCAACCCCTGGTTATCAGCCACCTCGGATGCGCAAGCCCCGGATGGGGCGGCCGTGTTCCCGCCACACACGCCACGAACGCCCTTGTCAGGGCTGGGGTGTTCTGTTGGGGCCGTGTTCCGGGGGCTGCCGCCCCCGGCTACTAACGAACGCCCCTGCGGGGCTGTTCCCGCACGCGATGACCCGATCTCCCGATCTCCCGATTTGATGATGATGTATTCCTCGGTTTTGAGCGCCGAAGCCCGATAGGCCACGTCGCAGCCGGGAAAGGCGTCCTGGTAAACAAGCGTGCCGTCGCCGGAGACACTGGCTTTGCTTTGCGCGTTGGCGCCCACAGGCATGGCGGAGACGTCGTCGAGCATTTTGCCAAATTGCTCGTGGTCCTTCCGTTCTTCAGCATCGCGCAATTTGGCAAAATGCGCTACATTGGCCGCATTGCCCGTTCGCACGTGCAGTGCTTCACTGAATGTCCCTGGGAAAACAGGGCGGACGTATTTGTCCGGGCCAACCGGCTTGAAGCCCGGCTTGGCGGCTCGCTGCTCCGCGCCGTTTTCTATCTGCTTCAGGGCGCGATAGTCCGGCACAAATCCCGGACCGTCCGGGTTGGGAACGATCTTCAATGGGGATTCATCGGTGAGGGGCGCGTTCTTGCCGCCGGAGTTCCGCGGCGGGTAATACCTCGCCAACAAGGCGGCTGTGCCATCGGGCGCGGGAGAGACCCCCGCTCGTAGGACAGGCATCTTGCCTGTCCAGGACAGGCTGGAAGCCTGTCCTACGACCACGGCCAAGGCCGCGAGAATCCCCGCGACGGCCAGGATAAGGAACATCCCAAAACTCCGTCCGCTGGTCTTCATGGCGCGCCCCTTTACCTGGACTATTCACCCCCGACAAGTCGGGGCAGAGAACGCATAGTGAACTAATGAACCTGATCCTGATTACGCCAATTCTTCCTGCTGTTCTCTGCGCCCTCTGCGTCTCTGCGGTGAATGATCCGCTTCGGCAAAATTCTCACTCCAAACAGCCTCTCACACACTTTTTCGGATACCGCTATGCTCAACATACGCCACAGAGGGTTTGATGATGAGTTCTTTCTGGAAAGAAATGGGCGGCGGGGCAATCTGGGCACCCGCGAACGAACGAGCCACGATAAATCTGGGCTGTTTGTTTCCCGATTCATCGGGATTGGTTTGTTGATTTGCTGTTTGGCAGTGGGGCTGGGTTTGTGCTACAAGGAACAGTCCTTTAAGAAGGCGAACGGAGCACGGAGGCTTGAAAAGTGAGTGCAACACTAGGTGAAACACCGATCACCCTGGCGCAGGCAGCGCGGAGGGGGGCGTGGGCGCTGTACCTGATTGTCCTGGTTTCGGGCGCGGTGTTGATGGGCGTGGAGATTGCCGGGGCCAAGATCATGGCTCCGGGGTTCGGGACATCCATCTTCGTCTGGGGCAGCATCATCGGCCTGTTCATGGCCGCGCTGGCCTCGGGCTACTACCTCGGCGGCATGCTGGCGGACAGGAAGCCGGCCTTCGCGTTTCTGGCGGCGATCGTCAGCGCGGCGGGGGTGCTGACGGTGCTGATCCCGCGTTTCGGGCCGGGCATGTGCGAGTCCATTGCGCGCCATGATCTGGGCCCTGTTTTCGGGCCGCTGTTCGCGGCGGCGGCGGTGTTCTTTCTGCCCAGCTTCCTCATGGGCATGGTGTCGCCCTACGCGGTGAAGCTGAACGCGACTTCGCTGACCGCGCTGGGCGGCGTGGCGGGCCGCTTGTAC
>JBEKKG010000278.1:0-8677 GCA_050010835.1 Planctomycetota bacterium | reverse complement strand
AAACCACATTGAAATGGGAGTTGTCAACTCGCTGGCAAAAGAGTTTTGATTTTCTTGGAGGAACCCCTCCCGCAAGGAGAGGAGGCAAGAACCAATTCCCAAAGCCTCAGGCCTCAAGCCTGATATCACTTCTCTTCCACGGTCACGTACCCTTCGGCCAGAATATACAGCGAGGCGGCGCCGTTCACCCTGGTGGCGATGCGCTTGAACTCCTCCAGTGTGTTGACCTTCTCGATCGCAGGGCTGCCTCCGTGTTTCAGTTCCGTGATGATGGCGCCCTCATAGAGATCCGCGTGGTCGGCGGGGGAGCCGCGCTTGACATGCACGACCTCAAGGCGCCCGCCGTGCTTGCGTCCGTCTTCGGCATCCAATTCCTTGACTTGCAGGCCGCGCCAGGAGAACAGCTTGGCGGCCGGCCCGGTCTTGCCGGCGCTCGCCGCCTGTGGAGAGGTGGACTGAGGCAGTTCGTCCGGAGGCGCATCTTCGTCCAGTTCCGCTGTAACTTCAGCGTTGCCGCCGGGAGCGTTCGACCGGCTCGCCTGCACAACTTCTTCATTGCGCTTGGCGATACGCGCATTGAAAGAAGCCTCCTTGCCTGCGCGGTCCACGACTTTTATCGCCACCGTGCGTCCGACCGGCGTGTCGTTCACGGCGCCCATCAGGTCCATAGTGTTGCAGATCCTGGCCCCGTCGAACTCCAGAATGACCGTGCCCTGCTCCAACCCGGCGCGGTCGGCGGGCGTGTCAGGGAGCACGCGTTCAATCAGCACGCCCTTGTTCTCGGGGACCTTGAACTCCTTCTGGCCAGGCTGGAAGTCGGCCATCTGCACGCCCAGCCAACCGTATTCGATCTCGCGTCCGGCCTTCAGGCAGGCCAGCCGCTTCTGCAAATGGTTGCTGGGGATGGCGAAGCCGCAGCGCGTCGAAACGCCGGTATAGGAGAGGATCACGGTGTTGATGCCGATCAGCCTGCCGCGCAGATCGAACAGCGGCCCGCCCGAATTGCCGGGGTCAATCATGGCGTCGGTCTGGATCAGGTGGCCCAGGAAGGTGCTGTTGCCAGGCATGCTGCGTCCGACTGCGCTGACCACGCCCATAGTCAGCGAGTTCGGCAGCCCAAAGGGGTTGCCGAAGGCCAGCACCGTCTGACCCACGGCCACCTTGCTGGAATCGGCCAGCGCCACGCAGGGCAAGTCCGCGGGCGGGCGCTCACCGCCAAGCCTGAGCATCGCCAGATCGCTGCGCGGGTCCCTGCCGCAGACCGCGGCCTCGAGAATGCGTCCATCCCACAATTTCACCCGGATGCGTTCCGCGCCATGTACTACGTGTTCGTTGGTAATGACGTAACCATCGGACTCGCAGATCACGCCTGAGCCTTCGATTTGGTGTTCAGGGCCGAACCGGCCGTGGTCGTGGCTGAAGGGCTGGCGCTGCCGTTGCAGTTCCTCCAGCAGGTTCGCCAAGCCGAGCTGGACTTGCACGCTGACCACGCAGGGCGCGAGGCGCTGCGCCAGTTTCTGAATGGCCCGCTCCAGACGCACGGCCTGCGCGATGTCCGGGTCTGAATCGCCGTCCGGTTCGGCCTTGGGCCGGCTCTCGGCGCCGAGGGCAGGAGCACGAGCGGCTGGGAAAGCGAAGAGCAGAATCAGACAAGCGGCGCCAGTGCGTACGCTCGCACACCAGGCAATTGATTTGGTTGTCTGCATACTGCTATTCCAACCCTCCCTTATTCATTCTTACCACACGCAGGGCAATGTTGTATGAAAAATCCCTTTCTCGTCACCGCGCTGCGTGCAGGCTGCCTTGCCCGGCGGCTTGACGCCGCCAGTTGGCCCGTAGGATCAGAAGCCCAACCACAACGGAAACCAGCCCGCCTAGTTCCGCGCCACAGATCGAGCCACCGACCCAAGCATACCGCAGCATCGGCCCAAACTCTTCAGGAACGCCAATGAATGCACGGCGATAGAACTCGGGGCTAAGTGTTGCCAGGCCCATAGCAGCCAGCCCGCCCAGCGCCCAACAGACGTAGGCCCCTCCCAGGATGCCAAGCCAGTGCTTGAGAGCAAACCAGAAACTGCACCGCGCGCCGGTGATGATGCCCGTGGCGACTGTGAACACCACTGAGAATAACACTCCAAACAACAGCCCCTCGAAAATGCCCTGGGCGATGCTGGCACGCCAAACGTCCTGGACGCCGCGCCAGTGCAGGATGGTGACAAAATAGCCAGGGCTCACCCAGCCGTTGATGGCATTGGTCGTGCCGCCGAGGAAGCCGCTGGCGAGAATGCCGCTTAGGGCGGCGCCGGCCAACGCCAACGGCCGCGGCTCCTGCCGGGCTTCAGGCACGGTTGCTTCCATGTTCTCGCCTCGTTAACCCGTGCGCTCAAGAAATGCGTCAAGTGCCACTGTGCAACGTCAATCGCAGCCCAGGTCCTCAACGAAACGGGCTTCGGGCGTGACTTTCACCGGTGGCACGTCAAGGTTTTGGGCGATAATTTGCTTGAGGATGCCCCAGGTCCTGTCTGGATCGGCGCACTGGAATTCCTTCGCCAGCTTCCCGTAGTTGTATGTCACGACTTGGTTGACGCACTGCCGGATCGTGAGACAGTCCGCGGGAAAACAAACCGCAAGTCGGGCTGTCAGCCAAGTGGCCGCAATAATGTAAACGGGCGTGAAGATCACCAGGAATGCCACAAAGAACTCGCTGAAAAGCAACTGCGACCGTAGAAAATGGCGAAGCACGAGCGCGGCGATGAACCAACCGGCAAGCACCGTCCAGAAGACGAAGCGCGGCTTTTGCAGCTTCGGCAACCTGAAGCCTGTTTCCTTGCTCAGATTCCTCCACAATCCCCTGCGGTTCCGCTTTGGGACGAGATCCTCAAGCCGGCTGTGGAGCCGGAACTGCTGGCGTTCGATGCCGAGCAGTTTCATAGAGGCCCGCCGCAGCCGGAAGCAGGCCACGCTGCTGAGGCACATTTCTTGCTGCTTCACACCAAGCTTGGCCTGGACAAGCCCGTAAAAGCCACCTACGGTCCTGATTTTGGGTGCCGTTGACTCATCTATCTGGATGTCGAATGCATCCTCGACGTCCATAATCATCTCTGCTGCATCGAGTCCCATCACGCGCCTCCCCGCTAATCAGAATGACGCGCCCCAATCCAAAATCTAAGATCAAAAATCACCCCGCCGCTTCCGCCGTCTCCGCCGCTGCTGCGGTGGCCTTCTCCTCCGGCGTAGCGTTCCTTGCCAATATAGCCTCGGCCAGCGCGTCCTGGTGGGCCATGATCTTATCGTGGATTTCCTTGGTCACGGCGGGGTTGTCAATCAGGAACCTGCGGGCGTTCTCGAACCCCTGCCCCAGGCGATTGCCGTTGTAGCTCAGCCAGGAGCCTGATTTATCCACCAGGTTGCTGGCCAGTCCCAGGTTCAGCACGGAGCCTTCCCAGGAGATGCCGCGGTCGAACATGATCTCGAATTCGCCTTGCTTGAAGGGCGGGGCGACCTTGTTCTTCACGATCTTGGCGCGGCAGACCGCGCCAATCATGGTCTCGCCTTCCTTGATGGTGTTGATGCGCCGCACGTCCACGCGCACGGAGGCGTAGAACTTGAGCGCGCGGCCGCCCGGCGTCGTCTCGGGCGAGCCGTACATGACGCCGATCTTCTCGCGAATCTGATTGATGAAGATCACCACGGTCTTGGAGCGCGCGATGGCGGCCGTCAGTTTGCGCAGCGCCTGCGACATCAGCCGCGCCTGCAAGCCCACGAATGAATCGCCCATTTCGCCTTCGATCTCAGCCTTGGGCACCAGCGCCGCGACGGAATCAATCACCACCACGTCCACGGCGGCGGAGCGCACGAGCTGCTCGCAGATTTCCAGCGCCTGCTCGCCCGTGTCCGGCTGGCTGACCAGCAGTTCGTCCAGCTTGACGCCGATCTTCTTCATGTAGGTGGGGTCCAGCGCGTGCTCAGCGTCAATGTAAGCCGCAATGCCGCCTTCGCGCTGCGCGTTGGCCACGACGGTCAAGGCCAGCGTGCTCTTGCCGCTCGACTCCGGGCCGAAAATCTCGATCACCCGCCCGCGCGGCATGCCGCCCACCCCCAGGGCCAGGTCAATGGTCAGCGCGCCCGTGGAAATCGCCGGTACGTTGCGCCCGCCCTCGCTGCTCAGCTTCTGAATCGAGCCCGCGCCGAACTGGCGTTCGATCAGGTCCAGAGCGCGTTTGAGCGCCTCGCTTTTGCGCTGCTTCTCCGCGTCCACGTCTTTCTGGGCGCGCGCGGATTTAGGTTCTTCCTTGACAGGTTTCGACATGCTGTGCTCCTCGCCTTGTGCCTCTGCGGTGTCCTGCTTCATCCCTTAGCATAAACCCAAAGGCTGAAAGCGGAAATCGAAAAACAGGAATGCAGTCAATGCGCGGACCGTCTATGGATGGCCAAGACGCCGCAGGGTGAACTTGGCCCCATCCAGGATGGGCAGGATCAGTTTATAGCCGTACATAAGGGACATGCCGACGAGCGGGCCTCCATCGAGTTCATCAACCGGTGTCGTGACGCTTTGGCCGTCCCATTCGATTGCCGCTTGGTAGACATTTGTGCGAATCCTAATTCCATCAGCAAGAGTGGTGTATGTGGAACGTCTCAACGGCAGGCCGAGCGCGGCTATCATGTTCCCCGGCAACGCCAGCCAGCCGTCAAAGCCCGTGTCTACGACGGCTCTGGTTTCCTGTAGTTGACCACTTGCATCACGTATGCGCAGACGAAGCACGGCTTCGCGAGCAAACGTTACAATTCCCGCGATCACGCGACCCTCCCACTTCTCCATGCGCCAAACTTGCGCGCGGAGGGATAACCTACGCGCACCATCCACACTTGCGAGTCAGGCAACCGGGCGTCCAACTTCTGTGCGGCTGTCATTTCGTCGGCATCCATTTCCCAGGCGCCTGTTTCTATGTCAATCAGGACAAACTTCCCTTTGTTCTCCGCGGTTTCCACAAGCGGGCGGATATCCCGGTTGTAGATCTCATCGCCGCGCCGGGCAAATTCCTCCTTGGGGTAGCGGGGTTGATTGGTCTTCATTATCCGACCTCCTTTTGGCTCAAACTCTCCGCGGCAAGCGGCCCCGCGGACCTCAATTTTCTCATCGTAGTTTGCACACGTCTCCCTTCAATCCAAAATCCAAAATCTAAAATCCAAAATCCGCGCCGTGTCTGTACGCTGTAGCCCATGAGTCTGGCGCGCCACCCCTTGCCCATGTCCCTGGCCGAAGCCCAGGCCGACTTTGGCTGGACGGAGTTCGATGCGGTCCTGGTCTCCGGCGACGCCTACGTTGACCACCCCTCTTTTGCCGCGGGCATCATCGGACGCTGGCTGGAGCATCTCGGCCTGCGCGTCGGCATCATCGCTCAGCCGGACTGGCGCGGGACGCGGGACTTCACGCAGCTCGGCCGGCCCAGGCTCTTCTTCGGCGTGACGGCCGGCAATCTGGACAGCCAGCTTGCGCACTGGACGGTAATGCGCCGCCCGCGCCGCGAAGACCACTACAGCCCCGGCGGGGCGGCAGGCAGACGGCCGGACATGGCGTCGGTGGTGTATTGCCAGCGGCTGCGCGAGGCCTTCAAGCAGGCTTGCCCGCCGCTGGTGCTCGGCGGTCTTGAGGCCAGCCTGCGCCGCCTGGCCTACTACGATTACTGGAGCGACACGGTCAAGCGGCCCGTCATTCTGGATGCCAAGGCGGACCTGCTGGTTTTTGGCCAGGGCGAACTTGCGCTTCAGGCGCTGGTCTCTGCACTGCGCGGAACTGGCGGAAAGGCCCCCCCGCCCTGCCCTCGCGCCAACGGGGTCCGGGAAAAGCAGCGCCAAGGCGCCGCACTCCAAAGCACGCTGGACGGCATCCCTGGCACCAGCATCGTGCGCTCTTCGGTAAGCGGCATCCCGCGCGTGCTGGAGCTCCCGCCCTGGGAGGATGTCTGCTCCATCTCCGAGGCCGGCCGGGCGCACTTTGCCAGGATGTTCCGCGAGTATCACCTCAACTGCGTTCCACAGGGCCGGCCCGTGGCACAGAAACACGGCGCGCGCCATGTGATCGTCTATCCGCCCAACCCGCCGCCAACACAAGAACAACTCGATGAAGTCTACGCCCTGCCATTTACGCGCCGCCCGCACCCCGGTTACGGAGCGGCACGGATACCGGCCTACGACATGATCAAGGACTCGATCACCACTCACCGGGGCTGCTACGCCGGTTGTTCCTTCTGCGCGATCACGGCCCACCAAGGCGCGCCAGTGGCCAGCCGCTCGCAGGGCAACATCCTGCGCGAGATCGAAGCCCTGGCCGCCAGCCCTGATTTTTACGGCACGATCAGCGACCTGGGCGGCCCCACGGCGAACATGTACGGCACGCACTGCAAGCGGGGACGCTATCGCTGCCCCACGCGCAACTGCCTTGTGCCGGAGATCTGCCCGCACCTGAACAGCGACCACAGCGCGCTGCTGGCACTGCTGGCCGAGGCGCGCCGCGCCCCAGGCGTGAAGCATGTCTTCATCCAAAGCGGCATCCGCTTTGATCTGGCGCTCAGCCCCGGAGCTAAGGACTATCTGGCGCAACTCGCTGGCCGGCACGTCTCCGGCCGGTTGAAGATCGCGCCGGAGCACATCAGCGCGGAGGTGCTGCGCCACATGCAGAAGCCACGCGCGGAAGTCTACAAGGAATTCCTCAAACGCTATGCGCAGGCCTGCGCCGCCGCCGGGAAGGACCAGTACGTTGTCCAGTACTTCATCTCCGGCCACCCCGGGTGCACGCTGGAACACATGGTTGAGCTGGCACAGTTTCTCAAGGACCAGCAGCTTGCGCCTGAGCAGGTGCAGGACTTCTATCCCGCGCCCCTGACGCTGGGCATGGCCATGTGGCACTGCGGCATCAACCCCCTCACCGGCGAACCGGTTTACTGCGCCAAGACGCCGCGCGAGAAGCGCTTGCAACGCGCCCTGTTCTTCTTCCGCGACCCGGAGCACTGGAACGACGTGCGCGAGGCGCTGCGCGAATGCGGGCGGGAGGACTTGATCGGACACGGGGCACGGTGCCTCGTGCCGGCGGAACGGCAAAGCAAGGAAAGGAAAAGGTGAAGGGTTGGCCGGCTTCAGGCCGGCGTGCCGATCGGGAACACGTAAACCGGCTCGTGGCCGTGCGGCAGGTGCAGGACCCTCGCCAGTTCGGCGTCATCGAAGGCGCCGACCATGACGGTCCCCAGCCCCAGGGATTCGGCGGCCAGATGGACGTTCTGGCCAACGTGGCCGGCCTCCATGTAAATGTAGCGGCGGGAGCGGTCCCCGTAGCGTGAGGCGATGCGGCTCAGTTCGCCAACGATGATCAGAACCACTGGCGCCGCGGCGATAAAAGACTGGCCATAGCAGGCGTCAACGATCTGGTGCAGCAAGTTGCCCGGGCGTCGCAGGAGCAACGCGTTCTTGGCCGGCTCGTAACGATAGAGGCCGGCGGCAAGACCAGTCACGCCGGGGTGGTCGAGAGCAACGAGCACATCGAGCGGGTACGTAGCCCCCGCTGAAGGCACGGCGCGGCGTGAATCAGCGACACAACCTTGAGCCGACCAGAGCAGCAGCGCAAGCTGGGCCGGGGTCAACTCGCCGCGTTTGAAATTGCGGCGGCTGCGGCGTTGGATGATCAGCCGCTGCAGCGGGCCCGCAAGATCAGGCGCGGGAAGCTTGCATTCCGCTGACGCATGTAGTTTGTTGCTGGACATGACCTTCCTGAATCCCCAAATCCCTGACCTGAGAGCGCCAGGCAGTATACCTGCGGCCTGGAAATCTGAAATCGCAAATCCCCAGCCAAGATATACATTATGGCGCATGAGTAACATGCGCCGTGTCTCCGAGCCTCCGCGTCCCGGCCTCGCCACGTCTCCGCATCCCCGCGTCTCCGCGTCTCCGTGTCTCCGTGTCTCCGCGTCTCCGCGTCTCCGCCTCTGGCAGTTACTGTGTTGCATTGCCGCCCTCTGGCTCAGCGGCTGCCGCAAGGCCGCTGTGGACCCGCACCAGGCGACTGTCCAGACGAACGTGCTGGTGGGCGAGCCGGCGTATGTGCTGCGCCCCGACAAGGAAACGCAAGCGCCCTGGTACAGGGAGCTGCAAGTGGTGTTCGATACCCATCCCGCGGACGCAAAGGAGATGAATGCGATCATTGCTGATCGCAAACCGGCGGTCTCGCAGGCGGAGCAGGACCTGCTCCAGCAAGTCCAGAACGCCGTGGAAGGACGCGGGAAGGGGACCAACAAATGGAGCTTCCTGGCACTGTCCCTGGGACGGGCACGCAAGGCCAGCGACATTCAGTTCAGTGCGGAGATAGCGCTGACTGAGTTATACGCCCCGCGCCCCGCCATTGCCTTCGACAGCCTGCCCCTGGAGCTGTGTGTGGCCAAGCTGGCGCGCGAAGCGGGGATAGTGTGGTCCCAGCCGCGCGGTTACAGCCCGCTGGTCACCTGGAGCAAGACGGACGTGTCGGCGGTTGAGGCGCTTTCGGAGATTCTGTCCGACCACCACCTCGAGTGCAGATTCAAGAACGCCAGCTACAAGATCGCGCTGCGCATCGAGGACCTGTCCAATGTGCAGGAAGCCCCGGCTGGAACCCAGCCTCCCGCCGAGAAGAAAGCCGCGGCGACGACGCAGC
>JBEKKG010000277.1:0-8686 GCA_050010835.1 Planctomycetota bacterium | reverse complement strand
CCGCAATTGGAAATCACGGACAGCCGTGACGACTACTGCACCAGCGACGGAGATGGGCTGTGGATCGAGCCGTTTATTGGGTTTCTGGAACAGAAAGTGGCCGAGCGCGCCCATATCCTGCGCTTCCGGTTCTCCGACCCGGAACACATCGACGAGAACACCCTCGCTGAGATCAAGTCCACCCATGTCCGGGCGCTGCTTGTCGAGTTCATCAACGAGCACTATGAGGACTGGCGCAACAACGACGTTGCCCTCCCAGACTATGACAGCATCCGCAGTGATGCCAGGTCCTATTGCGATGAGTGCGACTCGGGCTGGGAGGAAACCCACGGCGAATATGACGGTCCCCGCGCCGAGGACGTCCCCCCTGACGAAAACGAAGCTGCGCCTGACATATCTGCCGAAGAACGCCAGGCCAGGCACCGCCGCAATCTTGAACGCGGCCGTGAGCGCAGGCACAGAAGGGAAGCCCAGGAGGATGCTGAGAGCGAAGTCGTGGACCGCGAATTGGTGTGCGAAGAAGATTGCGACGGTTTCTGCGACGCCATTAACGACCGCTATCGAGACTGCTTCAGTCCCAATCTGGAAGCCCTGCGGCGGCGCTGGGACGAATTCCTCGCCCACCGGGGCGAGAAGAAGTTTCCGCCGCTGATTTCTGTCCGACAGTAGCCGGGTTTCATTCATCAACCCCCAACCCCAACAGGAGAACGCCCATGACCAGGGAAAGCGTCACACTGTACTTCCGCGAAGGGACAAGCGACAAGGTTTACCAAACTGCCATCGAGGAAAAGGACGGCGGCTTCGTGGTCAGCTTTGCCTACGGCCGGCGCGGTTCCACATTGCAAACCGGCACGAAGACCGCAGCGCCTGTGGATTTCCAGACAGCCAAGAAGGTCTACGACAAGTTGATCGCCGAAAAGACCGGCAAGGGTTACACGCCCGGCGCGGATGGCACCCCTTACGCCCACACTGATAACGAGCAGCGCGATACCGGCCTGCGCTGCCAACTCTTGAATCCCATTGACGAAGCCCAGGCCGAGAAGCTGCTGGACAATCCGGCCTGGTGGCTTCAGGAGAAATATGACGGCAGGCGCGTGCTGGTGCGGAAGGACGCCAGCGGCACAGTCACAGGCATCAACCGCAAAGGTTTGACCATTGGCCTGCCGGAGCCAGTTATCCAGCACGCCAAGCTGCTCCCCGGCACGTTTGTTATTGACGGGGAGTGCATCGGCGACAAGCTCTTTGTCTTCGACTGCCTGGAACGCGAGGGCATCGAGGTCGCCGGGTTCCCGTATTCCAAGCGCCTGCAGATCCTCATGGGCTTCGTCGGCAAGGGCGCCATCGATTGCGCGCCCACAAGCGCAGGGCCTGGCGACAAGCACGATCTGTTCCAACTGCTGAAAGAAGCCAACAGGGAAGGTGTTGTGTTCAAACGGCACGATGCCCCTTACACGGCAGGCCGTCCGGCCAGCGGCGGGACGCAGGTGAAGTTCAAGTTTGTCACCACAAGTTCCTTCATTGTGGCGAAGGTGAACGCCGGCAAGCGCAGCGTGGCAATCACGGCCCTGGATAGGACGCGTCATGTGGCCGTTGGCAACGTCACCATCCCGCCCAATGCGCCTATTCCTGCCGCAGGCGCTATCGTCGAGGTGCGCTATCTGTATGCGTATCCCGGTGGAAGCCTGTACCAGCCCGTGTACATCGGCCTACGTGACGATATTGACACGGGCGCGTGCACCGTTGAGCAGTTGAAGTACCGCGCCGTTGCCGAAGAAGACGACGCCTGACGCCCTGCGCGTCCACTTTGGTTCCTACGCCGACTCACAACGCCGCCCGCGGTCCCTTTGCGGGCGGCCATTCTCGTTCCCGATAGCCGAAAGGAGTTTTCGATGTTCAGCCTGTTCCTGTGGATCGTCAGCGTCGCCCTGATTCTGCTTGCGCAGTGCCTGGAGCGCCTGTTGCGCTTCTGATTCAGGCCGGCCTTGATTCGTTGTCTCTTTCCAATTCAAACCCCATGCCCAAGCCAAGGAGGCCAATGACCATGTTGATGCTCAGTCACGCCCATGAAGTGAGCCGCCACGACCTGGCGGCCATCCCCACACCCGAACCCACGGACACCTGGCGCCCCGTTCCCCACGCCGATGTTGTTGACGTGCTGACGGAGCGCGCCGGCGCCCGTGGGCTGAAGATCGCCGCGGAACGGTTCGCCGTCCTGCCCGGCTACATGTACCCGCAGCCCGGCATGGCCGTGGAACTGCGCGGCGGCCGTCTTTTCGGCTCGCTGGACTTCGCTCCGATACCCGGCATGCCTTTCCCGCCCGGTTGCACGCCCAGCGCCGGCATCCGCAATTCTCACGACAAGACCTTTGCCTTGAGTGTCCTGTGCGGCGTGCGCGTGGCGGTGTGTACCAACGGCGTCCTGAGCGCGGAGTTCATCGTGTCCAGAAAGCACACCAGCCGGATTGACCTCGTGGAATCCATTGACCATGCCCTGGACGGATTTCTGGAGAGCATTCAAGGCTTCCAGGCTATTCACGAACGTCTGAGGAACTGGCGGCTGACCAGGACGCGGGCCAGCGCCCTGACCGTGGAGATGGCGCGTGCCGGTGCCTTCTCGTCGTCCGACATCCTGCCGGTGCTGGATGAATATGAAAAGCCCAGCCACGAGGAGTTCAGTGAGCGGAATGCCTGGAGTCTCTATAACGCGGCAACCGCCAGGATGAAGGCCCAGAGCCCGGGCCGGCAGATTGACGGCTTCAAGGCGCTGAACACCGTGTTGTTGGCGCAGGCGAACTGAGGGGCGAAGCGGCTGGATCGCCCCGTACTCCGGGGCGGTCCGGCCGGAAGAAGGTGGGGTTCGCACTGCCGTTTTACTGTTTGCCGCAAACCAGGCCCATGGTGGGTTAATGTCGTCTGGGGCCTGGAATTTGTTCTTGGCCGGTTCACTGTGGCAACGATGGCGTCGGTGGCCCTGTTGCCAGCTTATGCTGGGTCGGTCGAGTTGGGCAATTCAACAGAAAGCGTCCGCCAGGACGCTTTCTTCTTGCTGTCAGCCAGATTACAGGGCCTGGTGTGCCGGTGTCTCGACCTGCAATGTAAAGCCGTCGCGCGCGGCGGCGCGCGTGTCTCCCGTCAACTGCGCGCCGCTCTTGCCATCGGCCAGGCCGTGCTGAAGGCTGGCAATATGCCCGCGCGAAGACGCGGACGTAATCAGGGGTGTCGGTCTGCTCGAATGGCGGCTTGTCGCGGGTTCGCGGCACCTTGGATTTCGCAGGTTTTGCTTGACAGTCAGAGTTTGTGGGGTCTAATCAATTTGTTCGATGGTGTGTCAAGAACTCTTGCGCGGAGGGAACCGCCGAAAACCGTGGGTTGTGACAATTTGAATTGCGCGTGAGCGCAAGTAACTGCTCCTCAAAGAAATCGCGAACCTGAGCCGAAAGGCTCTTGAGTAGATGAAGCGGTCACTTGAGCCACGCCCCCAAAAGGGGCGTCGGCCAGGTGCCGTTTATCTACACCCTTTCGCGAGGGTCTTTGAGGGCGGCGGCTTGGAACCGGCGCCCTTTCTTGTTTCTAGCGCCTTCCCGTTCTGAGCCACCGTGCGGCAGCCCAGGGTCGCATACAACGGAGACGGGAGGGGTACAGATGTCACAGATTTCAAAGCAGCAACCGGCAAAGACGGCCGCCCACCATATCGAGGCCATCGAGTCGCTCGTTTACGCAAGGCTTCACAGCATCTATCGCCCAGACATCAAGTGCCTGCAGCAAGGGGGCCGCGGCGCACTCACCGGCGGCGCGGCGGCGACTCTCGGCCAAGCGGGAGCGATCCATGCCGGGAGCCGCTGCAGCTTCTGTAACGGCACAGGCTTCAATGGCCCGTTTGCCTGTGTGCACTGTAACGGCACGGGGCACGTACAGCAGGTGGCTTAGATCGGGAACTGCGGAGACCCCAATGGAATCGCAACGCTCGGCCCACCAGATCTCCTGCGGCTGCTTTAAGTGGCTGGCGCCGCGCCTGTCATGGCCCGCTGAGGCAGACGAAATCAAACCTGTTGACCCTGATGAACTCAGCAGCTTGGTCAGCGACGCCGCCCTGACCGAAGCAGAAATGCAGGCGCTGTGGTGTTACATTGATCTCGCGTCCGGCATGGACAGCAAGTTGAGGGAGCGTGCGCAGGCCCAGAAAAAAGCCCTCCGTGTTTCTGATGACTTTGTGTCAGTGGCCAGAACCCCGCTGGACTGCCTCGTCAATGACAAAGAGAAGAATTTGACGGTTCGGTCCCTGCTGGCAAGCCCATCACCTGAAGTGATGCAGGTTATCACGGAAGTTGTGGCTGAGCACCAGGCCCCAGCCAGACTTAACAGGAAGACGCTAATTGGGCTGAAGTCCTGCGTCTTCGAGCATGCGGGTGATCGCGCGTTCCTCACCAAGTTCCGGGCTATTCCTGGGGCTGATACGCTGGTCGGCAAGTTCCTGGACTTCGTTCACAAGAAGCCAATGGAGATCAGCCTGATCGCCGGTGGCGTCCACGTTACCCCCTCCTCTATCCCGTGGCTGCATGACTGCTTCCGGGAAGCATACACGGCACTGAATATCCAAAAACCACCGGAGCTGTACGTCGTAGCCGATGGGGGACTGAACGCCTTCACGACCGGGGCCGACGAGCCGATCATCGTGGTCACCGCCGGGGCCGTGAACCTCCTTGACCGCTTGGAGATTATCTATGTCTTGGGGCACGAGCTTGGCCACGTCGTGGCGGGCCACGTCAAGTACGGCATGCTGGGCGACTGGATTACCGGGGCTTCCAGCACCATTTCCAGCTTGACGCTCGGGCTTGGCGCCATCCCGATCAACCTGACAATCCTGCCCGGCCTCTATGCGTGGCTGCGGCGCTCTGAGTTTACCGCTGACCGGGCGGGCCTGTTGGCTTGCCAGGAACGGGAAGCCGTGCTTCGGGCCATGTTGAAGCTGACCGGCTATCCCGCGCGTTTCTATGACGAGATGAGGACGCGGCCCCTCTTGGAGCAGGTTCGGCTGTACGAAGAACGTCTGGCGAATGACACCGCCGACCGTCTGTACGACTTGAACCAAGTGTGGGGGCAAGCTCATCCCCGCGCCATGCTTCGCGTCTCCGAGTTACTTTCCTGGATGGCGGATGGCAGCTACCAGGAAATCGTCGAGGCCAGCCCCGCGTACCTGAAGGTGCTGGCGAAGCGCGTCCTTGACGACCCGTTGATGCAGGAAGTGGCTTCAGCAGCCTGCGTGGCGCTGACCAATTGGGCTGCGGAGCACTTCAGCGTGCCCAAGTCCGTTGCCGGGCCTATCGTCCGCCGCATGCTGGGTGAACAGCAAAGCCCAGTTGATACTCCCCTTGAACCAGTGCTAAGGGTTGAGCTGCAGGTCGTCAAGGCTTCTGCCGACGACATTCGGTATAACCTGGTCTTTCTCGTCAACCAGAAGGGCAAAGCCCTGAAGACAGCAATCCCACTGCCTTTGGACGCCCCCTGGGACAGCGCCCCTGCTGCCTTACGGGAAGAGTTCATTACTTCCGGGAAAGATGAGCTTACCAGACTTCTATACACGTGCAATCCGAACGGGGTTAGAAAGGAAACACAATGATTCAAGCAAAACACCTTGGCCATATCTCATTAGGCGTCGCTGTAATGGGCGCAGCAGGTCTGGAAACTGCGCTGCGCACGGGACTTCTCTCAGGCGTTGGCTACGAAGTATTGACCGGAGGCTTTGAAGCTGGCGCAGTGGGAGCTCTTGCGGACTGGTATGCTGTTACGGCCTTATTCCGGCACGTGCCGATCCCCCTGCTTGGACGACACTCAAATATCATCATTAAGAACCGGGACCGCCTGGCCAATAACGTCGCGGATATGGTTCAAGACAAGTTGCTCACCCCCGACGTCATTACCGCGCACCTTGGCCGTTTTTCCCTTTCAGATGCAATTTTGCGACACTATGAGGACCCAGCACATCATCACAGATTGTTAGAGTTCCTGCGCGATGTTCTCGCCAAACTGCTGGAGAAAATCGAGCATCCGGAGATTGTAAATCTATTGGACGAAGTACTCAAGAAGCAGTTATCACAAATGGACTTCGCCAAACCGCTAGGCATGTGGTTGAAGCAGTCCTTGAATCAACCCGACGCCGGTAGCCTGTGGGAACCTGTGTTTCAGTCATTGAGCACCAGCCTGAGTTCCCCGGAAGTCACAAGGATTGTGAGAAACCTAGTGCAAAAGGCGACCAGTACATGTGTCAAACACACGTTAGATCAAATAGAGCAGCCCAAACTTAGATCATTCATTGCAAAAGCCCTAAAGGACAAACTGGCTGACCTTGAGATAACCCCGCTACTTGGCCAGTGGTTGGCGACTAGTGTTAAACGCAATGATCACCAGCGGCTCCTCGAAATTGGCTCACTCATCGTTGACAAAACGCTCTCTTCCAACGACTTTCGACCCGTGATTCTTCAGGCCATAGAGGAGATGAAAATAGAGTACTTTAAGACTCATTACCTGCTTAAGGTGGGGCAGTGGTTCGTCGAACCCGAGGAGCTTGCCCGACTCTTCTTGGCACACGCAAAACAACATAGCACAAAGTTGCGGTGCGAAGAAGGCAGTGACGTGCGCATAGCATTCAATGCCGCTGCACTCACACTTGCAGATGAGATGCGAAACGGTAATGAGGAAACAACCGAGGCTGTCGAAGACTTCAAAAAGAAGTGGCTGGCGCATGCTGATTTGGCGGCAATTGTCAATGCCATGTTGGAATGTGCCCGCGACACAATCGTCGGCGAACTGGATAATCCCAACCCGGAACTGCGTCTCGTTGACTATGATGCGCTTACCGAAGTAGTGGTTGACGCCTTGAGCGGACTGATGCGCGATGCCAAGACAAGACCCGATCATCCCCTCCGCGCCCAGTTTAATAAGCTTTTGCTCGATTTTGCTCGGCGACTTTCCGCTGGTGACCCACAGATGGAGCCCTTTGTCAAACAGCTCAGGCGCGGTGTGATCGAGCACGCGGATACTCGGGGACTTGTCACTGCGGTCTTAGGCCAGTTCCAGGGAACCCTCACGGCGCAGTTGGCTGATGCTAAGAGTCCGTTCAGCCAGGATATTAGCCGGTGGTTCATGGGCCTGCTCCACGAGATCGGGGCTGACCCGCAGGCTAAAGCCAAGCTTGATTCATGGTTGCGGAATACCGTGTTGGAATTGGTTGCTGCGCACCATGACATGATCGGGGACATGGTGCGCAGCGGTCTCAACAAGGAAAGGCTAAATGACAAGGAATTGGTGGCTCTGATTGAGGATAGGGTCGGTAATGACCTTCAATTCATCCGTTTGAACGGTGCGGTGGTCGGTTTCTTGGTAGGTGTGATCCTGGGTGTGGCAAGAGTCGTTGCGTTGCGTGCGTAGGCTTTGGGCAATCCAACCGGGATGCCCCACAATGGGAGGAGAGCGCAATGATTGGGACGATCGCAGTGGTGGGCGGTGTGGTGGGTTTGTTATTGGCCGTAACGACGGTGGTTATCTACTTCTGGGCAGAGATTGCGGTATTCTTCATCGCAAAAGTGCTACCGTGGTTAACGAAACACGTAAGTGGAATAGCCTCAGAATACATAAAGGACTTATTTGTCTGGCTGGACGGCAAGGTTTGTCCAATACGCACTACGGCAAGAAGGCTCATAAAGACATTCATGAATGCAATAACGGGTCAGAAGACAATATATACACAAAAGTCTGCCGATGAATGGGAGGAGAAGACAGAGACGACCTATAGGGGACGGGAGAAACCCGTGATTGCATCAACGGTCATTGAATATGATTCGCTTCCACCGGAAGTGCGTGAAGAAATACTGCGTCAGGACGCCCATACGGTGATCAGAGACAACCGGGAAGCCGTGTTAGAGAAGGCCAAGCAACGTGCAAAGAAAGACTATGGTGATGAGGAACTTGTTATGTCGGTGGAACAGTAATAACAGCAAACAAAGGTTAAACAGGGTTCTTCATTCCCATGTCGTGGGGTGATTGGATTATGGGGTTGCTATCAAGGAGCTCAAAGAAGAGGGCCGCGGAGAAGTTTCGTGGGCGGGTAGTTGATGATGCGGCCCATTGGCTGGCCAGACGTCTTGAACATTCCGAGGACACTGTGCGCGCCGCCTTATGCGACCGGCATGATGCTGCTGAGTTAGAGTCGGTGGAACGTGTTGAATGCGAGGTCGAAAAACTTGACCGGCAAGTGACCACGCGGACGTTCATTCTTATACACACGCCAAGTGGGCAGGTGGAAACAGGGGAGATTATACGCGACTTGTTGTGGGAGGATCTTCCTGGCGACATTCGTGAGGAGTTTATTCAGCACGGTGAGAAGAAACTGCGTATTGTTGTACTCGATAAGCAGGTTGCGGCCGGCGACGATGTTCGGAAATCCGAGTTTGGCAGGAGAATTGACTCGGAAGAGTCACTTTCGCGCATCAAGGGTGGTTCCGGCTCTGACAGCACGGGGGTGAAAGCCGCGAAGGACGAAGCCCTGCGTGTGCTGGAGTCTTTCGAGCCACGCAAGCCGCTCAACACCCTGAAGGATGTCGTCCTTCCGGCACGCACGAGGTCGGAAGTAGATGTTTTGATGAGCCGCATCCGCAACCACACTCTTCTCTACGAGCAATGGGGCCTGAAG
>JBEKKG010000276.1:0-9835 GCA_050010835.1 Planctomycetota bacterium | reverse complement strand
ACTCCGCCACGATCCGGTTGGCCAGCCCCAGTTTCTCCCGCACGGACAGGCCCGCACGGCCGTGCAGCAGCATCATGCACACGCTCAGCACGTCTCCCGTGCCCGTGGTGTTGACCAGGCGGCGCGCGGGCACGGCAGGCGCCGTCGTGAACACGCCGTCTTCGCAATAGCCCGAGCCGTCCGCGCCACAGTGCACGACCGCCGCGCGCAGGCCCCAGGAAGCCAGGCGCTTGAGCGTCAGCGGCAGGCTGCGGCACTCAGCAAACTCATTCAGTTCCCGGATGTTGCCGTGAGCGAGGTCCACGAGAGGCAGCAGTTCCCGGACAGCTTCTTTGCGCCGGCGTATTTCCGCGCGCGGCGCGACGCCCCATTGGGGGTCCCAGTTCAGGTCAATCGAGACTGCCATCCCGGCTTCCTTGGCGCGGCGCAGCAGCCGCTGGTTGCCGCCGAACAACATGTGCCTGGAGAACCACAGGTCCGCGCGCAGCAGGTGCCAGCCCGCTTTCAGGACGGAAAGATCAAGGTCCGCAAAGCGCAGCGCTTCGTTATTGGGCAGCGCACTGACGAAATGCCTGTGGCCGTTGGTAAAGGCCAGGGCAATGGACGTGCCCGTGCAGCCGCGGCGGTCCTTGTGCAGCCGCGGCGCCACGCCCCACCCGGCGAGCGCTTTTTCGAGCTGCCTGCCGAGCGCATCGCAGCCGGTTCTGCCGGCGAACACGACCTGGGCCCCGAGATGGGCCGCAATGACCGCGCTGTTGGCGCCGCCCCCGCCGATGGTTTCCACCACGAAAGGCGTGGAGGTCTCGCCGTCGCGCAGCAGGCAGCCGTCCGGCTTGATGGGGGAAATCTTGACATCGCGATTGATGTTGCCCACGACGCACAAACGGCGCCCGGAAAACAGCTTGTCGTCAAGCATGCAGTGTTTTTGTCCCGGCACGCATGCAGTCTAAATTTTCAATTTGCAGTTTTCAATTTTCAATTTGCGATTGTCTCCGATAGCAAGCAACAGCGCGTGCTTCGTGCCCGCTTGCTTACGCGCGCGGCTCGGACGCCCGCCAGTTGGGGAGTGTTTCATCTCAGTTAGCCTGCGAAGGAGCCACGGGCGCCTTCGCCCGTGGTACGGCGGGCGAGGCGCCAGTAAATGCGTGGCCCAGAGCGTACCGCGGGCGTCCCGCCCGCCTTCGTCCTCGCGCCCTGCCGGCCTGCCACGGGCGGGCGGGACGCCCGCGGTACATTTGCTGACATGCACCCACTCCCCGCCAGTTGCAGACTTTCAAGTTGCACGCGGCAGCCCGGTAACGTAATCTCTTAATTGCCGAGAAGACGGAAAGACGATACCGGCAGTTCTCCGTGTCACCGAGTCTCCGCGTCACCGTTTCTCCGAGTCTTTGTTTCTTTGTGGTGAAAAGGAGCCCCCCATGGCAGAAGTAGTCCGCCGCATTCGTCCCACCCCGACTGACGCTTACCTGGCCAATCCGCACAAGGGTTGCTGTACTTTCCAGCACTTCAATGGCGACGAGCTTTTTCCCGGCACGGGCTGGTCGGAGGAAGGGCCGCTGACGTTCCCCCTGCCAGCCGCGGCGGATCTTTCCGCGCGCTGGGCCGGGCAGCAGGTGGCGGACGGCTATCTGCCATGCACGGTTTCGTACTGCCGCTGGTTCTGGCGCGTGATGGAGCCGGAGCGGGGGCGTTTCGATTTCTCCATGATTGACGGCGCCCTGGAGGCCTGCCGGCAGCGCGGCCAGACGCTGGCGGTGCGCTTGATGGCTCACGGCTCCATGCTCCAGCCGCAGGTGCCGGACTGGTACGCGGCGCTTGGGCCCATGATCGAGCGCAAGCTGAAGAGCGCCTCGATGCGCATTCCCGTGTATGACGCGCCGGAATACCTGGAACACTGGGGCGGCTTCGTGCGGGAATTCGCGCGGCGCTACGACGCCAATCCGCTCCTGGAAAGCATTGACGTCACCTACATCGGGCCGTGGGGCGAGGGCGACGGCGAGTGCAGCGCCGAGCAGTGCCGCCGCTTCGCGGAACTGTGGCGGGCGGCTTTCGTGCGCACGCCGCGCCTGGCCATGGCCGGCGGAGACCAGATGCGCGCCGGGATCGCCGCCGGCTCCGGCTGGCGCTGCGACTGCTTCGGCGACCTGCGGGCCGCCGGCAACCACGAAGTGCCCTGCCAGCTCTCCTGGAACCACATGTTTGAAGCCTATCCGCATGAGGTCATCGCCGGCGGCGCGGCCGACACGTGGAAGACCGCTCCGATCCATTTCGAGTCCTGCTGGGTGCCGATGGGCTGGTACAGGGACGGCTACGACATTGACTTTATCCTGGAGCAGGGCCTGAAGTACCACGGCACCTACTTCATGCCCAAGTACACGCGGCTGCCCGAGCCGTGGCTGGACAAGCTGCGCGCCTTCTGCGGCAAGCTGGGCTACAGGTTCGTTTATCGCCAGGCACTCCTGGACCGCCAGGTTGCCCGCGGCGGGCGCTTCCGGTTCCAGAGCTGGATTGAGAACGTGGGCGTGGCGCCCATTTGCCGGCGCTATGACTTCGCGCTGCGCCTGCGCCAGGGCAACCACGAGGATATTGTAGTGCTCGACGACGTTGACATCCGCAAGTGGCTGCCCGGCGACGTGTGGCTCGAACGGGACGTCAATCTGCCCCATGGGTTCCACCCCGGCTGGGCGGAACTGGCCGCGGGCCTGATTGACCCGGCGACCAAGGAGGCGCGCGTCAGTTTCGCGGTGAAGGAAGTCTTCCCCGACCGCTGGGTGGCGCTGGATGGGATTGGGATTGTATGAACACCCCCTGGGTCGTTGTGCTCTGCGCATTGGCTGTCCCGCTGTTGAGTCTTGCGGCGGAGAGCAAGCGCGTCATCCCCAAGCCCCTGCCGGACCATCCGGGCAACATCTTCCTCGCCGGCGAGGAAGCCGCCGTGCCTCTGCCGCCGGCCAATGACGCCAAGAGCCAGGCCTGGCGTCTGGCGGACTACGAAGGCAAGACTGTCGCGGAAGGCACAGCGGCCGACGGCAAGGCTGCGCTCGGTAAACTCTCCGTCGGCTATTACGAGTTGCGCCGTGTTGTGGACGGTACGCCGCAGAACCCGCGCGTGACTGTCGGCGTTCTGGCGCCGCTGGACGCGCCCACGCCGGCTACGTCGCCCATCGCCATTGACGTGGCTATGGCCTGGTTCTATTCGGGCGCGCAACAGGAAGCCGCTGCCAATCTCTGCACGCTGGCAGGGATCAACCGGGTGCGCGACAGACTGGCGTGGCGCGAGATGGAACCGAAAAAGGGCGAGTTCGCGGCCAAGAACAAATACGATGACACCGCGCGCAAGCAGGCTGAGGCCGGCCTGCTAGTGTTGCAGGTGCATCACGATTCGCCCGAGTGGGCCAACAAGCAGCACAAGCGCTTCCCGCTCGACTTGCGCGACGCCTACAGCTTCGAGAAAGAAATGGCGCACCGCTGGCAAGGCCAGGTTGTGGCCTTCGAACCGTGGAATGAAGCGGACATCGGGGAGTTCGGCGGACACACGGGCGCGGAGATGGCGGCGCTCCAGAAAGCTTCATATCTGGGCCTCAAGGCCGGCAACCCGGACGTGACCGCGTGCCAGAACGTCTTCGCCACGGCGAACGCCAGCATCTTGAAAGACCTGAATGAGAACCAGGCCTGGCCCTACTTCGATATTTTCAATCTGCACCATTATTCGGGCACTGACGCCTACCCCGGCACCTACGCGGCGCACCGCGCCGTTTCCGCGGGCAGGCCGCTGTGGGTCAGCGAGTTCAACGCGCCGGTGCATTGGGCAGGCGACAAGAAGGAGCAGGAGCCGAACGACGCGAACCTGCGCGTGCAGGCCGAGCGCGTGGCGCAGGTTTATGCGGCGGCGCTGCACGAAGGCCCCGCCGCGGCGTTCTACTTCATTTTGCCGCATTACGTTGAGGGCCAGACGCAGTTCGGCGTGCTGCACAAGGACCTGACGCCGCGCCCGGCGTTCCTGGCCGTGGCCGCGGTGGGGCGGCTGCTGGCGGACGCAAAGCCCCTGGGCCGGCCGGCTGTCCAGCCCAACGTGCGGGCCTTCTTGTTCCACGCGCGCCCCGGCGGCAAGGAACAGGACGTGCTCGTAGCCTGGACGACAGGCGGTGAAGCCGCTTTCGCCGCGCCGGCGGCGCCCACGGCCCTCTTCGATCTTCTGGGCCGCAAGCGCGAGAATGCGGAGGCCGCCTTGAAGTTCGCCCCCGCGCCTGTCTTCGCCTGTTTTGAGCCGGGCGCTTTCAAGAACACTGAGTTGGCCGGCCCGCCGCAAACGCCGGAGTTGAAACCCGGCAAACCATGTTCGGTCGTTCTTCAGCCGCTATGGCCTCAGGACAAAGTGGCCCTGAATCACTCGGCGTATCGCATCTCTTCGGAGAAACCCGAGACGCTTCCCGTGTGGGCCTACAATTTCGGCGCGGAGAAGGCGGCGGGGAAACTCAGCCTGGAAGCGCCCGAAGCCTGGAAGGCAGAACTGCCGGAACAACTTGAGCTGGCGCCTGGCGAACGCAAGGAACTGGCGCTCAAACTGGACTGCCAGGCGGGTTCGTCAGCCCAGATTGAGGTGCTCAAGATCACCGGCGCTTTCGGCGCCGCGGGCAATGCCGTCCTGTCCTTGCGCCTCATGCCCACGCCGCTCAAGCTGCGCGAAGGCGCGGCCTTGAAGGTCCCCGATGCCGACACCCCGGCGCGCTGGCAGCCGCTTGTGTCGGGCGGCAGCGAACTCAAGATTGGCGAGGCGGCCGGCGGCGGCGTGCTGGTCACGGCGAAGCTCGGGGCGGGCGACCGCTGGATCTATCCCATCCTGGACCTGAACGGCGAAGAGCGGCCCGCGCCCGGGCATGGCGCCCTGCGCGCGGTTCTGACGGCGCTCGAAGGCCAGGCGGTTTTCCGCGCCATCTTCGACAAGGAGAACGGCAGCAGCTACGTGGTGGAGTTCGACCCGCAGCCCAAGCCGGGCGAGACAGTGGATGCCGTCGCGGTGCTGGCCGGCGCGCAGTACGGCGCGGGCTGGTCCAAACCGGACGACACCGGTGTGCTGGAGCCGGAGAAGATCAAGCGCATCAAGATTGGCTGCAACACCAAGAACGACAGCGTCAAGTTTGCGTTCAAGAATCTGCGCTGGGTGAAACTGAAGTAGTTCCCGGTTTCCATAGTGGGCACGGGCTGCAGATTCTCGAAATGCGCAGGGCGCTGGTGTAGCGCATTTTGCCAAATTGCGCGGCCTAATTGTAGCGCAGACTTCCAGTCTGCTGTATCGCGGGCTTCCAGCCCGCAGATCGTCCTTTGCTTCTCGCGCCGCCCGAGTTTTCAACGCCCGGCCGACTGGAAGTCGGCGATACAGCAGGCTAGAAGCCTGCGCTACACTTCGTACTCCGCATCCAGCGACCTGCACCCGGAGTGCAACAATTTGGCAAAATGTTGGACAACAATCCGGCGAAGGGCGCTATACTCCCCTGGAAGTGTTTTCAAGGGGGACGCCATGAAGAGAATTGCGCTGCTTGCCGTGTGCGTCGCATGGGCTTGGACGAGCACCATGGCGGGCGAGAGTACTGTTCCCGCCGAGGGCAAGAAAGCAGAGTCTGCGGCTGCCAAGGCCGCGCCTGGGGAAGACCCCACGGCGGCGGAAGTGCGCAAGAAACTCGAAAGGAAAGTTACATTCGAGTTTGTGGATACGCCGCTTGAGGAGGGCATCAATTTCATCCGCTCCCTGGCGGACGTGAAGGTGGTGTATGACCCGCAGATAGCTGAAGCGGCGAAAAAGGCGACTGTCAATCTGCGTGTCACGGACATGACAATGGAATTGGCGCTGCAATGGATCCTGAAACTGGCGGACCTGGACTACAAGATCAGCGACGGAGCAATCGTGATCTGCATGCCCTATGAGCGTGCCGTGGCAGCCGCACCGGCCGCAGCCGAGGAAGACGCCTGGAAGCAGGAAATCAAAAAGAAGCTCGTGCGCAAAGTGAGCTTTGAATTCGTGGACACACCGCTGGGGGAGGCCATCCAGTTCCTGAATTCGCTCACGAAGGCCAACATCATTATTGATCCCAAGGTGGCCGACAAGAGCAGCAAGACGCCCATTACCCTCCGCGTTCAGGACATGGAAATGGAGTTGGCGCTGAAGTGGATATTGCGCCTGGCCGAACTGAAATACGAACTGCGAAACCAGGCGGTGTTCATCACGGCGGAGAACAAGGAAGACCAAAAGCCTCAGCCGGAGGCGAAGCCGTAGTATTGAGTCATTGGTTCGGGATTAGAACGAGTCCTGGAATGTGCTCGAAGTCCTTTCGATTGGCCGTCACTAACGGCAGGTTGTGCCGCAGGGCGCACGCGGCAATCCAGGCATCTGCGGAAGGCATAGGCCGGCCAGGTATCGTCATCAGACGAGCCCATTCCCAGCCCAGGCCATCGTCATAGGAGAACAAAACGCACTCAGCTATCTTGGCTTCCAGTTCAGCAATCTTTTTCGGTCCCCAATTGCGGGCCAGCGCCCAACGGTACAACTCGGCAATGCTCATGAAGCAAAGGCACCCGGTCTTGTTCTTCAAAGCCTCAAGGAAAGGCTTGGCCCGTTGATCGCCTTTGAAGGTGAAGGAGAATATGCAGGTATCGAGCAAGACCCGTGTCATAGAGGCGGCTCGCGCAGCTTGTCGTCACGACGCCAGCGGGCGACGGCTTCTTCAAAGCCGTCGTCAATGTCGTCCGGCCAGCCAGCGCCGAAATTGTGGCTGAAGTCTCTTGCCTTTGCTTTCCTTGCGTGTGCCGGCCTCTTCGCTCCAGCGTGTGGCGTTGGGGCTTCCACAACGATGATCTCGACCTTCTTCCCTTTCCAGAGCTTCAGTTCCGGCAGGCAGAGGGTATCCGCGGTGATGACGGTCTGGATTCGAAGCGCGTTCATATGCGGACCCTCCCCTTCTGTCTGCGTCATTAGAACGCCGCGTTCTCGGTTTCGCCACAACAAAAAGCGAAAACGAGGAGGCCGGCTCACACCCGGTGTTCTTCGCGCACGATCTTGCGCGCGCCGCCGTGCCAGCTTGGCCGCCAGTCTTTCGGGGGATAGATGCGTTCGAGGTTGTCCAGTTGTCCGATGCTCTCCAGGCGCTTGTAGATCAGTTGCCAGGCGCACGGGCGCTCGGGTTCGGCCACCTCGCAGCGCTCCTCGGTCGAGCCGCCGCAGGGGCCGTTGAGCATGCGTTTGGCGCAGCGCGTCACGGGGCAGATGCCGCCGAAGTCCGAAAGGACGCAGTCGCCGCAGCCCAGGCACTTCTCGGTCCAGACCGCCTGCTCTTCGAGGATGCCGAGGAACTGGGTGTTGAGCGCGGCGTAGACGGGCTTCTTGGGGAAGCGTTCGGCGAGGGCCTGGACACCGGCCCCGCAGGCAAAGGACAGGAGCGCCTCATTGCGCTCCGCCGCGGTTGCCAGTTCCTGGATGAACTCGTTCTCGCACTGGCGCTCGATAGTGAGCTGCTCGATCTCAATGGGCTTGCCGTCGAGCTTCCGGGCCATCCGCAGCGCATAAGACGCGATGCTGACTTCGCGCTCCCCGCCCGCGAGGCAGACGCTGACACACGTGCCGCAGCCGACGCAGAGCACTTTGTTGTGGCGCGCGAGGACACGCTTCAGTTCCGCGAGTGGTTTTCTGGCGGCGACGATCATGTGGACTTTTCTCCTTGGACGGTGGCGGGAACTTCGAGCTTATGATTGCGCTGCGCGGGCAAGTTGCCCGTGCCACGCAGCGGATTGGGACCCAGGCGTCTGACGGTAGCCGCCATCTCCTGGACCCGCTCGACGAACGTGGGGGCCATGGCGGCGGACAGGTTGACCATGCGCAGGCGGTCGCGGCCCAGGCCAATCTCATCGAGCAGGCCGCGCAGGGCCTCGAGGCGGCGCTTCGCGCGCAAATTCCCCTCGAGGTAGTGGCAGCCGCCTTCCAGGCAGCCCGCCACCAAGACGCCGTCAATGCCGCGCTCGAAGGCCGCGAGCACAGCGTCCATTTCCAGCTTGCCCGTGCAGGGCACGTGAACGATGCGCACCTCGGTTGGGTACTGCATGCGCCGCGCGCCGGCCAGGTCCGCGGCCGCGTAGGCGCAGAAGTTGCAGCAGAAGGCGATGATCTTGTACTCACCGTCCTGGCCGGTCGCCGCAGCCTGGGCTTCCAGCCCATGCTCCACGGGCGAGCTGCCCGCGCCACCCGTGTTCTGCTGATTGTCAATCATCGTGTGCCTCCGCCGACGGCCAAGAGTTCGTCGAGCATGGCGACGACCACGCCCTCTTCCTGGTGCTGGAGCGTGATGGCCTTCATCGGGCAGATGGCGGCGCAACTTCCGCAGCCCATGCAATTGGCGACTTGTATCTCGGTCTTATGGCTCTCCTCGTTCAGCTCCGGCGCGCCATAGGGACAGACCTTGACACAAGTCATGCAGGCAATGCACTTGAGCGGGTCCACGCGCGAGACCTGCCCCGGTATCTCCAAGTGCGCTTTGGAAAGAATCGTGGCGGCCCGGGCAGCGGCAGCGCGGGCCTGCGCGATGGTTTCGTCGCTGAAGCGCGGCGAGTGGGCCAGGCCGCAGACGAAAAGCCCTTCGCTGGCCAGGTCCACGGGCCGCAGTTTCGGATGGGCCTCAAGGAAGAAGCCGTCGCTCGTGAGCGAGGTGCGCAGCAGCCCGGAGAGCACCGGGTTGTCTGGAGCAGCCGCGATACCGGTGCTCAGCACCAGCAGATCGGGGCGCAGGGCGAGCGCACGGCCGGTGCTCGCGTCAGTCGCGCGGACCTGAAGGCCCGCTTGAGGGGCGGCGGTGCATTCAGGCTCCTTGTCCTGCGGGTAGCGGATGAAGAGGATGCCTGCTTCGCGGGCCTTCTGGAAATAAAGCTCGCGGAAGCCGTACGTGCGGATGTCCTTGGCCAGGACGAAAATCCGTGCTCCGGGGAACCGCTCCTTGAGGGCCAGGGCGTTCTTGACGGCTTCGCCGCAACACACGCGGCTGCAATAGGGGTGCTCAACGGTGCGCGAACCGACGCACTGAAGCATCACAACCGTGGGGTTCTTGCCGAGTTGCGCCAAGATGCCAGTGCCCGCTGGGAGCGCCGGCGTCCCGCCGGCCGTGCCATGAAGCTGCGCTTCAAGCTCACGCTGGGTGAGCACGCGGGGATCGGAGCCGTGGCCGTACTCCGCCGTGGAACGCTCGATGCCTCCCGTGGCAATGATGGTCACACCGTGGTGTACGCTGGCCGTCCCCGTTGGAGACTTGATCTGGCTCTTGAAGTTTCCGACGTGGCCAGCGGCCTCCGCAACCTGCGAGTTGAGGTAGACCTTGATGCGCGGGTGGGACTTGACCCGCTGGGCCAGGTCCGCGAGATACGCCTGCACGTCTGTAGCGCAATCCTCTGGATTGCGCCGCAATCCTCTGGATTGCGCCACGGGGTTCTCCAGCGTGCTGTAGAGCTGGCGGAGGTTGCCGCCCAGTTGCGCGTCTTTCTCGACGAGATGGGCTTCGTAGCCTTGGTCGGCCAAGGCGAGGGAGGCGGTCATGCCCGCCAGTCCGCCGCCGATGACCAGTGCCGCGCGCGTCACGGGCAGTTGGCCGGTCTCCAGGGCTTTCAGGCCCCTGGCGCGCGCCACGGCCATGCGCATGAGGTCCACGGCCTTGCTCGTCGCGGCCACGGGGTCCTGGCGATGGACCCAGGAACATTGGTCGCGGATGTTCATCATGGCGAACAGGTACTGGTTGAGGCCGGAGTCGCGGAGCGTTTCCTGGAAGAGAATCTCGTGCGTGCGCGGCGAGCAGGAAGCCACGAC
>JBEKKG010000275.1:0-8733 GCA_050010835.1 Planctomycetota bacterium | reverse complement strand
TCTTCCCCACGCGCCACATGCCCGGCAGGTGGCGGTCCTCATAGGTGAAGACCTTGTCCTTGAAGGCGCGCGGCAGCTCCTTTTCGGCGTTCAGGCCGGACTTGCGGACGGCCTTCCACTTGACGCCGCTCCAGAGGCTGCAGAGCGTGCCGGGCATCATGTGGCCTGCCGCGTCCCCCTTTTCGGAAGGCGCGCCCGCCCAGGCCGCAATGTCGCCATCGCCCGTGGCGTCAACGAACATCCGGGCGCTGATTGCGAACAGGCCGCTCTTGCCCCAGCACACGGCATGCAGCACGCGGCCGTCGCGGGTTTCGACCGCAATGACCTGCGTTTGAAACGAGAACCCCAAGCCGCTGCCCACGACCAGCTCATCGTAAATGCGCTTCAGCACTTCGACCTTGATGTGGACGCAGCCGAGCGTGCCGCGCTCGTCGTCCGGCCCCGTGCCGCCGGCGTCAAAGGCCCGGTCATAGACTTCTTTGCCGAAGCCACCCGCGAGGAAATTGACCTCGTCGCCAAAAGGCATGAATGCAGGAACCAAAGCGGCCGTGCCCATGCCGCCGAAACAAGTATGCCCTTCGGCCAGGAAAACGCTGCGTCCTTGCCGCGCGGCGGTTATAGCGGCTGCCAGTCCCGCCGGTCCGCCGCCGGCAACCAGGATGTCCACAGTGTGGCGCACGGGAATGGAACGCTGAAATGAGATGCTTGCCTGGTCTGCCATGTGGATCTCCCTATGAAGCTCCGGGTAACTCAATTTGAGATTCTACTCTGCCCCAGATGATATGGCAAGACCGATGGTTGGTGAATGACTGAAATTGAACCAGTGAATGACCGGAATTGAGCCGCCGACATCCCGGCGACTTCGGGTCTGAACCGTTGGCTTCTGAGCACGCTGTGGTCAAGAAAGAACTGCTGGTCAGAGTTTAACCACAGATCGTCATGTCACAGGCCCCACGTTGACAAAAACCGGCAGGAAGAAGGCGTGCAGCGTTGAGCCGTTAGGCATCAGGCTTTAGGCATTGGGGACGCACTTCTACGAGGCAAAGCCTAATGTCCAAAGTCAATTGTTCCACACCGAATGCATGGCCGCGCCAAGTGCAAAATACACCGGAATCTGTGGCACGGGTGTTGCTACTCTGGAAGAATGAAAGACACGCCTGGTGCAGTCAGCCAGGCGATGAAAGGTGGTCGAAGGGGGATGCAAGAAAGAGTTTCTAAGAGACTTGGCCTTGGCGCAACAGAGGCCTTTTGCAGTCCCCAGGGAAGTTGGTCAGCCCACGATGTGGAGGGATCGGGGCCGGAAGAGTAACGCTGAGAGTTGACCTGGTTGCGCCCAGCTTGCCGCTTTGACGGGAGGTCATAGCCATGACCGAGAAATATGCTGCCACCCAACCTAGGACCCAGGCATCTGGACCAGTGGAGCCAAAATCCATCACCCACATCGGTGGACCTCTGAACGGGAAGAAAGTCGCCGACTTGGGCCAAAACCAACGGCAGACGGCCGAGGGCGACCTCTACAAGCGCGTGCGCATGGACGCCGGGGATCAACTTGGCTGCATTTGCTTTGACGTGCTGGCCTACTTTGGCAAGGCCTGGGAGGAAGGCTATGCGTAAGCCCGCCAGCAGGCGCGCCCTTGCCGTCACGCTACGTTCTCCGCCACCTTCCGTTGCATGAGATTCTTATCTGCCCGCAGGCGCGCTCATGTCCTGCGGTGAAGGCCCAGACCCGGAGCGGCTCGACCCAAGCCGCTCCTTTATTTTTTCTTCACTAAGGTCTTTTCAACCGTGTCTCGCCCATGAGGTATTTGTCAATCCCGTAGGCACAGGCGCGCCCCTCGGCGATGGCCCAGACGACCAGTGACTGTCCGCGCGCCATATCGCCCGCCGAGAACACGCCGGGGACGCTGGTCAGTTTGTCTTCATTGGTCCATACCGTCCCACGTTCGCTCAACTTGAGGCCAAGCTGCGCCAGCAAGGGGCCCTTCTCAGGGCCGAGGAAGCCCATAGCCAGCAGCACCAGGTCCGCGCCGCAGACGAACTCGCTGCCGGGGACCGGTTCGGGCTGGGGTGGCCCGCCGTTGGGACCGGACTTCCAGTTCACCCGCCGGGCGTGGAGTTTCTTTACCGCGCCGTCTTCGCCCTCCAGCTTCGTGGTTTGAATGCAGAATTCGCGGCACTCGTATTCCTCGTGCGCGGACGAGGTGCGGAGAATGTTGGGCCACTGCGGCCAGGGATTATTGGCTGCGCGGTCCAGTGGGGGCTTGGGCAGCAACTCGAACTGCTTGATCGTCCTTGCGCCCTGCCGCACGGCGGTGCCGAGGCAATCCGCGCCCGTGTCGCCGCCGCCGATGATGACCACGTGCTTATCTTTGGCGCTAATCTGATCGGGGACGTGCTCGCCCAGCGCCGCACGGTTGGCCTGCGGCAGATACTCCATAGCGTAGTGGATGCCTTTGAGCTCGCGTCCCGGCACGTCCAGGCCGCGCGGCAAGGCTGCGCCGCCGCAGAGCGCCAGGGCGTCGTACTTCGCGCGCAGTTCCGCCACAGGATGCGTAACGCCTATGTGCGCGTGGGTGACGAACGCCACTCCTTCCGCCGCGAGCTGTCCCAAGCGCCGGTCCAGCAGGCGTTTCTCCATTTTGAACTCAGGAATGCCATACCGCAGCAGCCCGCCGATGCGGTCAGCCCGCTCAAAGACCGTCACGGCATGGCCCACGCGCGCCAGTTGCTGAGCGCAGGCCAGGCCCGCCGGCCCGGAACCGATGACGGCCACTTTCTTTCCGCTGGCGCGCAACGCAGGTTGCGGTTTGATCCAGCCTTCTTCCCAGCCGCGTTCGACAATGAGGACCTCGATCTGCCTGATCGTGACCGGGGGTTCGTTGATGCCCAGGCAGCAGGAGGCCTCGCAAAGCGCCGGGCAGAGGCGTCCTGTGAACTCGGGGAAGTTGTTGGTCAGATGCAGCCGCAGCAGGGCTTCCTCCCAGCGGGCGCGGTAGGCCAGATCGTTCCAATCGGGGATGATGTTCCCCAGCGGGCAGCCGGTATGGCAGAAAGGCGTGCCGCAGTCCATGCAGCGCGAGGCCTGCCCGCGCAACGCCTCTTCCGTGAACGGCCCGTAGACTTCGAGCCAGTCCAGAATCCGCTTCTCCACGGGCCGCCTTTTCGCCAGCTCGCGCTTGACTTCCATGAATCCCGTTGGTTTGCCCATAGCCGATGTTCACCTCATGTCTGGCCGCAGTTGCTCACTTCTTCTTGGCCTTGCCCCGTGCCCACTTCCGGAACTTCGTTACCCATTCGTTTTCTGGAATCCGGTCTTGCCGCCTGCTTCTGTCCTTGCCGGGGCTCATTGCTCTTCAGCAGCAACCGCTTGAGGTCCGTGGGCATGACCTTCACGAACCGCAGAGACGTCTCCGGCCAGGCGGCGAGGATTCCCTCGGCCGTCGTGCTGCCGGTGTAGTGCTGGTGCTTCTCTATCAGCCCCTTGAGCAGAGCCAAGTCTTCCTCATCGGGCGCCTCAAGACCGACCATGCTCAAGTTGCAGCGCCGCGCAAAGTCGTGGTGCGGGTCAAAGACATAGGCCACCCCGCCGCTCATGCCCGCTGCGAAGTTGCGGCCGGTCTGGCCCAGGACCACCACGCGGCCCCCGGTCATGTATTCGCAGGCATGGTCGCCTACGCCCTCCACGACGGCAGAGGCGCCAGAGTTCCGCACGCAGAACCTTTCGCCCGCCAGGCCGCGTATATAGGCTTCGCCACTCGTGGCGCCGTAAAGGAGCACGTTGCCCGCGATAACGTTCTCATGCGCCACGAACGTGGCTTGGGGCGGCGGCCGGACAATGATCTTGCCGCCGGATAGCCCTTTGCCGAGGTAATCGTTGGCATCGCCTTCCAGGCACAGCGTGATGCCCCTGGGCAGAAAAGCGCCGAAGCTCTGGCCCGCCGAACCGCTGAATCGAATGGTGATCGTGTCGTCCGGCAGGCCGGCGCCACCGTGGCGGCGCGTTACTTCACCGCCCAGCATCGTGCCCGCAGTCCGGTTGGTATTACGTATTGGCTGGCGCAGCTCAATCGCTCTGCCGGTCTCCAAAGTGTCCCGGCAGAGGCGGATGAGCTGGTTATCCAACGCCTGGTCCAGAGCGTGGTCCTGGGGGACGGTGCGGTACAGCGGCGAGTCGTTCTTGCGGAAGCCCTGGCGGAAGATGGCTGAGAAGTCCAGGCCGCGGGCCTTCCAGTGTTCGAGCGCCGGCGCGGTGTCCAGCAGATCCACGCGGCCAACCATTTCGTTGACCGTCCGGAAACCCAGCCGGGCCATGATTTCACGCAGTTCCTCGGCCACGAAGAGCATGAAGTTCATAACGTGTTCAGGCCGGCCTGCGAACTTCCGGCGCAGTTCCGGGTTCTGCGTGGCGATACCGACCGGGCAGGTGTCGAGGTGGCATTTGCGCATCATCACGCAGCCCAGCGAGACCAGCGGCGCCGTGGCGAAGCCGTATTCCTCGGCGCCCAGGAGCGCGGCCACGGCCACGTCCCGGCCGGTCTTGAGCTGGCCGTCGGTTTGCACGAGGATACGGCTGCGCAGATCGTTCAGCAGCAGCGTCTGCTGGGTCTCGGCCAAGCCCAGTTCCCAGGGGATGCCGGCATGTTTGATGCCGGTCAGCGGCGCAGCGGCCGTGCCGCCATCGTGGCCGGAGATGAGCACCACGTCGGCGTGCGCCTTGCTTACGCCCGCGGCAATGGTGCCGACGCCGACTTCCGCCACCAGCTTGACGCTGACCCGCGCGCGGGGATTGGCGTTCTTGAGGTCGTGGATGAGTTGCGCCAGGTCCTCAATCGAGTAAATGTCGTGGTGCGGCGGCGGCGAGATCAACTGCACGTGCGGCGTCGCGTGCCGCGTCTTGGCGATCCACGGGTATACTTTGGCCGCGGGCAGTTGGCCGCCTTCGCCCGGCTTGGCGCCCTGGGCCATCTTGATTTGCAGTTCCTGCGCGTGGACCAGGTACTCGCTGGTGACGCCGAAGCGCGCTGAGGCGACTTGTTTGATGGCGCTCATGCGCGAATCGCCGTTGGGATCCGGCTGGAAGCGTTCCGCGTCCTCGCCGCCTTCGCCGGTGTTGCTCTTCCCGCCCAGGCGGTTCATGGCGATGGCCAGCGTCTCGTGGGCTTCCTTGCTGATGGAGCCGTAGGACATGGCGCCAGAGGCGAAGCGTTTGACGATTTCGCCGGCCGGCTCGACCTCCGCCAGCGGCACCGGCGTACACTTGTCAAACTTGAACTCGAACAGGCCGCGCAGCGTGCAAAGCTTCCTGGCGCGGCCGTTGATCAGCTCGGAATACTCCTGGAATACCTTGCGGTCGCCGTTGCGCACCGCCCGCTGAAGTTTCTGGATCGTCTCCGGGTTGAAGAGATGGTACTCGCCCTCGCGCCGCCACTGGTACTGGCCGCCTGCGTCCAGCGTAGGGACAGGCGCCTCACGGCTGGAGTAGGCTGCTTCGTGGCGCAGCAGTACTTCATGCGCGATGGCTTCGAGACCGGCGCCTTGAATGCGCGAGGCGGTCCCTGTGAAGTACTGATCCACAACTTCGCGGTTGAGACCGATCGCCTCGAAGATCTGCGCCCCGCGGTAGCTCTGCACTGTGCTGATGCCCATCTTGGACATCACTTTGACCACGCCTTTCTTGAGGGCCTTCTTGTAGTTCTGGATATAGGCTTGTGGTGCAGGCGTCCCGCCTGCGCCGGTCCGTGCAGGCGAGACGCCTGCACCACAAGTCCCCACGGGCGGGACGCCCGTGGTACGCTCCTCCGGCAGGCGGCCTTCTTTGTGCATGAGTTCCAGCGTCTCGTAAGCCAAGTACGGGTTTATCGCACCCGCGCCAAATCCCAGCAGCAGCGCCACGTGGTGGACCTCGCGCGGTTCACCGCTCTCGACCACCAAGCCAACCTGCGTGCGCAGGCCGTTGCGGACGAGGTGATGATGCACGCCCGCCGTGGCCAGCAGGGACGGCACAGGGGCCAGCCCGGCGTCCGCGCCGCGGTCCGAAAGGATGATGATCTTGTAGCCGTCGCGGAGGGCCTGCACCGCCTTGGCGCACAACTCGTCCAGCGCCTTGCGCAGGCCGGACGCGCCGTCCCGGACGGGGAAGAGCATGGGCAGCGTAACGGCCTTGAAGCCGTGCACGGAGACGCCGCGCAGCCTAGCCAGTTCCTCGTTGTCGAGAATGGGTGAGTGCAGCTTGATCTGCCGGCAGCAGTCCGGGCCGGGCTTCAGGATGTTGCCCTCGGGGCCGAGGGTGGTCTCAACCGACGTGACCAGTTCTTCGCGAATGGCGTCCAGCGGCGGATTGGTCACCTGGGCGAAGAGTTGCTTGAAGTAGCCGTAGAGCAACTGCGGCTTGTCCGAGAGCACCGCCAGCGGCGTGTCGTTGCCCATTGAGCCGAGTGGCTCTGCGCCAGCCGTGGCCATCGGCGCAAGGATGATCTTCAGGTCTTCGGCGGTGTAGCCGAAGAGCTGCTGGCGCCGGAAGACCGATTCGCTATGGGAGATAGGGGAAGTATGGGAATCATGGGGGTTATGGGAATCTGCCATGATTGAGAAGCTTGCGGGAAGGGGAAGTTCTTCCAAAGCGACGAGGTTGTCCTTGAGCCACTTGCCGTAGGGTTGCGCAGAGGCGATCTCGTGTTTAAGTTCCTCGTCGCCGAGGATGCGCTTCTGGGCCAGGTCCATGAGGAACATGCGCCCGGGTTGGACGCGGCCCTTATAGGCGATGTGCTGCGGCTCGATCTCCGGCAGCACGCCGGCTTCAGAGGCCATAACGACCACGCCGTCCTTGGTCACGTAGTAGCGCGACGGGCGCAGGCCGTTGCGGTCCAGCATGGCCCCGATAACGCGGCCGTCAGTGAAAGCCACGGCGGCCGGACCGTCCCACGGCTCCATCATGCAGGCATGGAACTCATAGAAGTCCTTCTTCTCCTGGCTCATGCTCTCGTGCCCGGACCAGGCCTCGGGCAGCAGCATCATCATGGCCTGCGGGAGAGAACGGCCACACATGACCAGCATCTCCAGAGCGTTATCGAGCATCATCGAGTCCGAACCGTGCTCGTTGAGCACCGGCAGGAGCTTGCGCATCTCTTCCTGGGTGAAGCAGTCCGTCTCGAAGAGCGCCTCGCGTGCGCGCATCCAGTTGATGTTGCCGCGCAGCGTGTTGATCTCGCCGTTGTGGGCCAGGTAGCGGAAGGGGTGGGCGAGGTCCCAGGTGGGGAAGGTGTTGGTGCTGAAGCGCTGGTGTACCAGTGCCAGCGCCGATTCGAAGAGCGGGTGGCCCAGGTCGCGGTAGAAGTATTCGAGCTGTGAAGCGCTCAACATGCCCTTGTAGACCACCGTGCGGCAGGACAAGCTGGGCACATAGAAGTACTTGTAGTTGCGCAGTCCCGATTCGCGGACGGCACGCTCAACCCGCTTGCGGATGAGGAACAGCTTGCGCTCAAAAGCGTCTTCGCTGGCCGCGTTTTGTGGTGCAGGCGTCCCGCCTGCGGGCTCGTTGCGGCCGATGAAGATCTGGCGCACGTCCGGCTCCACTTCGCGAGCGCTTTCGCCGAGCAGCGAGTTGTCTTGGGGCACTTTGCGCCAGCCCAGGACCGCCTGCCCTTCCTCGCGCACGATCTGCTCAAACACCTCCTGGCACAGAATGCGCTGGCCGAGTTCCGCCGGCAGGAAGACGCAGCCCATGCCGTATTCGCCGGGCTTGGGGAGCCGGAAGCCCTCGGCCCCACACTCGTATTCATAGTAGCGGTGCGGTATTTGGGTCAGGATACCCGCGCCGTCGCCGGTATTGGCCTCGCAGCCAGTCGCCCCACGGTGCTGAAGACTGACCAACAACCTAAGTGCTTGGAGTACCAGCAGGTTGGACTTGCGCCCATTGAGATTGGCAATGAAGCCCACGCCACAAGCATCATGCTCATGGCGTGGGTCATAAAGGCCTTGCGCGGGCGGCAGTCCTGGGCTCTTCATGGGTGTACTTCCTGCTGGGGAACAAAGACCTCCTCATGGTGGAGCGAACCGCTCCATTGCTTGAATCATACCACATGAAAGTAGTATAATCAATATTGAATCTACAAAAAAGCAGTGTATTAGTATACCTTATAGTTGCCTGGCCAGCACCTCCATCGGGTGCAGGACCTCGCAGGCCAGCCCGGCCTGCCGGCAGCCGTGCCTGATCTGCAGCAGACAGCCGGGGTTGCCCGTGGCCACGATGTCCGCTCCGGTCTCCTTGATCGCCGCTATTTTGCGCGCCAGGACCTTCGCCGCCATCTCGGGTTGCACGAGGTTGTAGATGCCCGCTGAGCCGCAGCAGAAATCCGCGTCCGGCAACTGCACCCACTTCAGTCCCGGAATGCGCTGCAGCAGCGCCTTCGGCTGCGCGCTGATGCGCTGGCCGTGGAGCAGGTGGCAGGGTTCGTCATAGCAGAGCGTCTTCTCCAGCGGTTTGAGCGGGCGGAGCGGCTGAAGATCGTGCAGCACTTCGGAGACATCCTTGACCAGAGCGCTGAATTGCGCCGCCGCGGCGTCGCCGGGCAGCAGGCGGGGATATTCCTTGAGCTGTGCGCCGCAGCCCGCTGAGTTGTTGACGACCGCGTCCACGCCCAGGTTGCCGAAGACGGCGATGTTCTGCCGCGCCAGTTTGCGCGCGACTTCCGGTGCGCCGGCGTGCACCATGATCGCGCCGCAGCAGACCTGGCC